>NZ_JAGFPF010000181.1:0-2858 GCF_025962695.1 Candidatus Symbiopectobacterium sp. NZEC135
GGGCAAGACACCGACAAATGTCCCTAGCAGGGCACCGAGAAAGCAATAGAAGAGATTATTCAGGGTGAATACGGCATCCAGACCGCTGGCAAAACCGTTAAACAATTCGCTCATTGCAGGGGCCACTCGTTAAACGGAATAGCGAGTACTTTTACAAAGAAAAGATCCGATAGTCCGGCCATAATAATCGCCAGGATAATAATCTCTTTGGTTCGCGTTTCTCGCGTACCCAGTGCAGCACCGGCAATAGCCAACGCACTGGATACAATCACTCCCGCTACGCTGATGATGTATCCAAACAGAATAATCACACCGAGAATAAAAAACAGCGGACGCACGGCTGAATGAAATTTATCGGTTTTCCAAACCTGGCTTAACGTTCCTCGCAATGCAATGATAAAACCCAACAGAGCAAGCAATCCACCAAGAAGCGCGGGAACATAGCCCGGCCCCATTTGCGATGCGTTTCCTACAGGGTATTTGACGATCGCTATCGTCATTGCAGCACTACCGATGAGCAGTAGAAACCCACCCGACACGGTATCGTCGATCGCTTCCGAAAAAGACCAACGAGAGCGTGATATCAGCAGGATAAATCCGTTATCCCGCTATCACGATTATTTTGCTTCAATGCCAGCCAGTTTCGATAAGCGTGCCCATTCAGCAATTTCGCTCTTCACAAAATCACGCAATGCCGGTGGCGCAATATTTCCATAGGGTTGATAGCCAAGCTCGGTCAATTTAGCGCGGATAGCCGGGTCGTTAATCGCCTGATTAAAGGCTAGGTTGAGCTTTTCCACCACGGGCTGGGGCGTCCCCGCAGGCGCAAAGACGGCTGCCCAGGCATTGGCATTGATCCCTTTGATACCGAGTTCATCCAATGTCGGTATAGTGGGATACTCCGGGAGACGTTCGGGAGAGGAAATAGCCAATATCTTCAATTTATTCGCTTTCACCAAGGGAGCCGTTGCCGCCATTCCATCAAACAATAACGCAACGCGACCACCCACAAGGTCCACCAACGCAGGAGCGGAGCCACTGTAAGGGATTTCGACGGTATTAACACCTGCGATTTGATTAAACAAAATGGCTTTGAATCGCGTTGGTGAACCTTGCCCGGCAGACGCGTAATTATATTTACCCGGATTTGCTTTCAGCAGTTGGATCAACTCATCAACTGAATTAACCGGCAAACTTGCAGTGACCACCAGCGGCGAAATAAATTCGGCCAACAGAGCAACGGGTTCAAAATCCGTGACCGGGTTATAGGAGAGCCCCGCTATCTGTGACACGTTCGCTGCATGGGTCGATGAACTCCCCAAACCGATGGTATAACCATCCGGTTTAGCATTAGCAACAGCCAACGCCCCTAATGTGCCAGCCGCCCCGGGTCGGTTTTCTACCACAAGCTGCTGCCCGAGGATATCACTGACTTTAGGCGTAATATGCCGAATAAGGATGTCTTGGCCACCACCGGGATTGAATGGCACGATGAAGCGAATTGGTCGTTCGGGATAAGCCTGCGCGGTGAAAACAGCAGAAAACATTAGAAATAAAAAGAGGATAACACGACTAACAGTGTTCATTATTATTGCCCCTGTGCAATAAAAACCCATCGTTTAAAATGATATAAAACAGTTATCGATATAGGCTAATGCTTTTATTATCACTGAATCTGAATAAATTAAATTTCTAACCCCATTAAAATAAACCTCTCATGCAGTTTATTTTTTGTCAAAGCAAATTTTCTGCTTTGCTTTCTCAAAACCACACAGACAGACTGCAATCTGTTGCTCTTTGATAATAGCTAAAGGGCCGATAATAAAATGCGTTTTATAGACTCATGTGAAATATTTTCTTTGCCAATTCCATTATTGTATTAATATTCCCCGTTCATTAGAAAGCCGTTGCCAACAAGAAGGCCCGCGCAATCGCGCAGGCCTTCTTGTTTCATTTCCGTCGCGCCAATGGAAGGCCGCGCAAAGCGTGGATTACTGCACCCGCACATCAAAACCAGGGAAGTATTTTTTCGCCAGTTTCTCGACCGTGCCGTCATCCTGCACCTGCTTGATGGCTTTATCCAACGCCACTTTTAGCGCCGTGTCGCTTTTACGCAGGCCGAAACCGATGCCGCTACCGAGAATAGTCGCGTCGTCCACCGCCTTGCCAATAAAGCCAAAACCTTTACCTTCCGGTTTATCCAGGAAACCGGATTGTCCTGCTGCGGCCATCACCAGCGTGCCGTCCAGGCGGCCTGCCGCCAGATCTTCATAGGCCAGATTCTGGTCTTTAATCAGTCGTTTTACCATGTCGCTGTCACTTTCATCGCTGAAGTTGGCAAAGCTCGCCAACATGAAGAACGAACCGGCGGCGGGCAATAATTCAAATAGGCCGTTCTGTAAGGCACTCACCAGTAGATCGCGTTTGTGTTGATAGAACGTTCCGAGTGACAGGTAGGTTGCCGGGTCCGCCATATACTCCGCAAAGGCGTACTGCATCGGCGTGTCGGCGGAAAACATCATAAATTGGTGGATTTTCAGGATCTCGTCCATCAACGCGGCGGGGGCTAAGCAGTAACCGACGCGCCAGCCAGTGACATGAAACGTTTTACCGAACGACGAGACGATCACACTACGTGAAGCCAGTTCATTGTGAGTCGCCATGCTGTGATGACGCTGGCCGTCAAACACCACGTGTTCGTAGACTTCGTCAGAGAGGATCACAATATCGGTATTGTGTGTCAGTCGTGCCAATTGCGTCAGATCGTCAGCACCTAGCACCTGGCCGCTCGGATTATGCGGCGAGTTGAGGATGATCATGCGGGTACGCGCAGTGATGGCAGCCTGTACTTCATCCCA
>NZ_JAGFPF010000182.1:0-2856 GCF_025962695.1 Candidatus Symbiopectobacterium sp. NZEC135
GGCGAAATCGGTAGACGCAGTTGATTCAAAATCAACCGTTGAAAGACGTGCCGGTTCGAGTCCGGCCTTCGGCACCATTAGTATGAAAATCAAGTCACCTTCGGGTGGCTTTTTTTATGTCTGAAATCCGTGCCACATAAGTCTTCACCCGCATTCTCTGTCAACGGAAATCAACCTGACTCCACCTACATCAATCTCTTTGCGAGTCTAAAACCGAGTATGTGTGCTGGTTCTGTATGACTTATAGCCATAGCTGAAAGGATAACTATCATGGGCCTTGCCGTCACTAAGGTACGTTCTGCTCAATCCGAGGAAAAGAAGTATGCATTGGTTGATTCATCTCAACGGTTCAACATTTTCGCATCGGCGGTAAACAACACTTGTTCAGCGCTTACCGGTTAACATCATCGACTCGCCAGTTTGTTAAATGAATAGAGAGCCAGTAAATTTCACATCACTGCATTTACTATGGTTGACAGTAATTAATTGATTTTTTTATCAATACTGGCTTCGTAGCAATATGTCGGACCGTCTTCTCCCTCAACCATTTTTTCATGAGGTAAAATGGTAATGGTGACAATTGAGTCCGCCTCCCACAGTTTAAACACTTTTTGTTGCTCGCATACGTAAATCATTTTCTTTTTAAAATCAAAATATTCTATTCTTAAAAAATCAAATCCTTCTTGTTCGATTAATCTGTCATCAAATTCAAAAGTAATGGTTTTTCTGTTAGAATAATCACCTCGATATAACACACTATGTACTTTTGCGGAGCGAATCACAAGATATCCATTCTGTACTACCGCCTCGGGGAGAACTATCTCAAACCCGGTTTGATAGAGAGGTGAACCTACAGGGCGATAATGATAATAGCCTTTGCCATTAAGAACATTAGATATTCTTTCATCATTTATCGAATAACTCCGAAACGCACCTGCCATTGTCGCCTCCTTGGCATTAATAGGATGAGTGAAGCTGATACAGCACCACAGCAGAAAAAAACGCGTCATGTTATTCTCGCTTTTCTTTGGGAGTGAATTTCACTAAGCCTTTTGTTAACCCTGTAGGCGTTTCTCCTGATGACGGTAGCATACGTCCACCTTGTTTTCTCCATAATGCAAATCCATTTGTTCCCTCTCTCTTGGAACCAAATTTAAAGATCCCATCGGCCAGTCCAGGATGCGGTAATGCTTCATGCTCATCAGACAATTTATAAACTGAAAAGTCTCCTCCGGTAGTACGTAATTTCTTCAGGTTTTCTGAGAGTTGACGAGATGTAGCCTTATCTCTTTGTCTAAGAATATCGCCGTAAAAGGTTCTGGTCAGAAATGCATATACAGAAATACCAAAATAATTAGCCAGTTGTTGAGCCAGACTGTGTTCAGGCTGAGCATCGTTATCGCTATAAAAGGATTCACGTGTTGTACGTGAGATCCCTGTCCTACATGCATAAGAAAATACTTCACCATCCAGAGCGAAAGCGTTGGATATGAACGTATTTAGTGTCGACGCAGTAACACTGATTTTACTATCGCCTTTATAATTAAGGTTTATAGTTCCAGGATATCCATGAGAGAAGATAATAAGATTGATAATCTTATATTCATCTCTATCTTTATTCATTAGTTTAATTAAGTCCTCCTGAAAACATAGTTTAAACACGTCAAACCTATTATGATTGCACCAATATTCCAAAACGCCAATCTCAAGATTTGTATAGCCATCAGAAACATAAGCGATTGTTGTTTTATCCGCTTTTCCCTTGGATAGTCTCAATTGTCCGGTTGCAGCGCCAATGAACATCATTTTTAGCCAAAATGAATCATAATGGAGTTCGGAACCAATAACAATAATACGCTCTTTTTTAAAGGTCTTGATCTCTATTTCTTTTCTTTTGTTATTACCCACAGGGGAAAATACTGATTTGCCAATGGTCTTCCATGTTCTATTCATTTATTCATCCCTTATCTCTATAGATAACTCATCAGGTGATAAACTAAAGACCGTATGGGTGTGTCCTTTATCATCCGTTTTTCCATATTCATAACGGCCATCAGCGCGTAATATCCGATATTCCCTGTTGGTAACAGGCTTACCCGTCTTCTGATCTTTGATGGTAAAGGCTTCATCAAACATGCCTTTCAACGAAATCAGTCCCGAGGCGTCGGGGGGATTATCCCCGACAAATACGGTTCCCGAACCGACGACGTTGCCCCCACAGCTAATCGCACTCCCCGTCAAAGCAAGTGGTAGCTTGTTGATAAATATCGTGCTAGATCCACTGATAATGTGACGAGGATGGAGTGAGCTTCCCGCTTTACTGTGTTCTTCCAGTGGGTCGCTTACCCTTGCTGCTGGTCTCCCATCAATAAAAACGTTTGATGAGCCAGCAATAATCGGCGTTGACGAAAATCCGTCATGATCGGTTCCGATATCTCCTACCTTGGCTGCTTTTTTTGTCATTCCTTGACCTTTGAGATGTTGATACTATTGATTCAAATTGACACTGCTATAGCATGGCGTTGACAGTGTGTGCTTGTTGTTACGCGTGTTGAGTAAAGACATCACTCTCTTAGCAATCCCCATGCCAATTTTTATCTCTTTGCTTTAACATTAAATTTATTTCTCTCCGTTTTTCCTTGGGTAAGGTTTGAGCAATACATTGCGCAGACCTCGTGAAAAAACGGCATCCATTGCTCAAAAAGTGATTTATACCAGCAAGTGAGCAATAAATTGCGCAGAATGCGCAGTTATGCTGCCAATTTGAATTGGCCTAGTGGAGGGACGATAGACTATTTACAAGGCCTATAAAAGACACCCTTTAGCAAGGCTCAACTGCTGTTGAGCTAACGCCTC
>NZ_JAGFPF010000183.1:0-2832 GCF_025962695.1 Candidatus Symbiopectobacterium sp. NZEC135
ATTGGCTGGTCGGGCAGCGAGAAGCAGGGCGCGTGCAACACGGTGCCGGGCAGTCGGGCGTGAGGCACCAGCTTGAGGTTTTCATTCCCCATGATATAGGTCGCGGCACCATTATTTGCGACGATCAGCAGCGCCTCTTCGAAGCGGGGAATAAACCCACTCAGATATTCGAAATTGCCCCCATGCTCTTTATCGGCATAGATAATCAATGCATCAAGACCCTGCTGACGCATGGCGCGTAAGACGCGCTGTAGGCGTTCTCGCTGAGTTTCATCACTAAGCGGAGTGCTCTGCACACTGGCATAGGTTTCCGGCTGAGGAATGGCTTGCAGTGTGTATGATTCCGGTTCATTCACTGTCATGATCGCCTCTGAATAACGGGGGAAAGGTTGCTGCCTCTGATCGTATGAACGAATTATAACCTAACCTGACCTCATCACGCGGTGTCGAGCCTGACGATAATAAAGATTTTTCGGCGGATCACATTTTGGTTATCGCTATCGAGGATTTAAATTATTTTTATATAATCAAATTATTTTAATGTTATGAATTTTATGGTTTTAATTTGTTTTTACAGAGGGCGGGATATTTATTTATTAACCAGATTCATTTTTTCTGAACTTAGATTCAGCAATGCACCGTTGCGGCTTGTGCGGCTATTTTGGATATTTATGGCGAAATGTTTTTTTATTTAGAGGTTCGCAATGAATGATGTTGAATATTTAGCAAAGGCCAAAACGCTGACGACTCCGGAACTTGCTGATGCGCTTGATTTCTTTTCTTTGCCTGGGACATTGCTGGGTTTGAAGGCGATTACGGGAAATCAAAAAATAGCAGGATGGGCCTGGACAGTCCGTTATGTTCCCGTCGATCCTGATAATCCAGGCTCGGTTGGAGATTATATCGATCAGGTTGAGAAGGGCGATGTCATTGTTATTGATAATGCAGGCCGACAGGATTGTACCGTATGGGGCGGCATTTTAAGTCAGGTGGCGGCAGCTAAAGGTATTGCCGGAACCATTATTAATGGTGTAAGCCGCGATACCGATGAGGCGATAAATGCACATTACCCGATCTATGCCTGCGGTCATTATATGCGTACAGGCAAAGACAGGGTTCAGGTTGCCGCAGTAACCGGTGCCGTTAATATCTGTGGTGTATTAGTGAATCACGGAGACCTGATGGTGGCCGATATTGATGGTGCGGTAGTGATTGGTAAAAAACATATTGCTCGGGTAATTGATCGCGCTTTGGAAATGAAAGCCATCGAAGAGCGCATTGTTCAGGATGCTCTGGCAGGAATGTCTATTTCCGCCGCCAGAAAGAAGCATAATTACCACCTGTTACAACGCAATCCCTCTTTATAAATAAGGCCATATCGTGAAAAATGAAAATACGCTGACTGACGCCGTTGTCGAACATTTAATTCGACTGGGAAGCGCAACCGTTTATGAAGCACAAGGGGCTGTTGGGGCATTGTCTGAAGCCATAAAACCCCTGGCTCGCGGCATGAAAATGGCGGGGCCTGCCTTAACGTTACACATGCGTCCCGGTGATAACCTGATGGTGCATTACGCCTTAATGCATGCAAAGAAAGGTGATGTACTGGTTATTAATTGTGATGGTTTTACGGCTGCTGGTATTTGGGGGGATGTGCTGACAACACAAGCACAGCATATTGGTCTGGCGGGACTGGTAGTTAATGGCGCGGTAAGGGACAGTGATGCGATTATCGAATCTGGTTTTCCTGTCTTTGCCCGAGGGATCTCTATTCGAGGAACGGAGAAAAAACAACCAGGCACGTTCAATGGAACATTGATTATTGGTGACTGTATTATCCGTTCCGGTGATATCGTGGTCGGCGATTCGGATGGTCTGGTCGTCATCGAACGCGAACAGGTTGATAACGTTATTAAACTCTCCGACGCGAGAGAGGAAAAAGAAAATAACTATAAAAATAAAATTATCAAGGGTGCGACAACAGCGGAATTGATGCAGCTGAACCGCGTCTTTGATTCTCTCGACTTAAAATGAGGTTTTGAAAATGAGTCTGAATATAGAACAGGCGGCATCAGGGGTTAAACCGACCCATCATCGGTGGTGGGTCGCCTTCTTATTTTTCCTGATTTATACCATTGCAGCAGCAGACAGGGCCAATCTGGGGGTAGCACTACCGTTTATCAGAAAAGAATTTACCATGACGAATGCGGAAGCCGGTGCGCTTGTCAGCCTGTTTCTGTTGGCCTATGCCTTTATCCAGATCCCTTCGGCCTGGTTGATTACGCGTTTTGGTGTGAGGAAAGTCTTCACGTCATCCATGGTTCTGACCTCCATCGCGACGGCCCTGACGGGATTTGCCGGGTCTATTGTGCAACTTAAATTGTGCCGGGTGTTGTTAGGTATTGCTGAAGGCCCACTGCCTATTGGCGTAACCTCCACCATTAACAACTGGTTTCCGTCGAAAGAAAAAGGCATCGCCTCCGGCATTTTTCTTTCTTCTATCAAGCTTGGCCCCGTGATAACGCCGATGGTTCGTTTATTATCCTGCATTGGGGATGGAAAGAGGTTTTTTTGTTCTTTGCCCTTCCGGGACTGCTCCTGCCGGTTATGTGGTTCCTGTTTGTGAAGGACAAGCCCTCTGAGTCCAGCTTCGTCAACCAACAGGAAGTCGACATCATCAATGAAAAGCGGACGGCGGCGCAGGTTCAGGAGAAGAAAGTCTACAAACGGATACCTTACCTGGACAGGTTTATTCGGGTGCGCAATACCCCTAAAGTAACCACAACCCAGCAAGTGTATCGCTCATGGAATGTGTTTGGTTGCGGTCTGGGC
>NZ_JAGFPF010000184.1:0-2803 GCF_025962695.1 Candidatus Symbiopectobacterium sp. NZEC135
AGGCCGGGACAGCCATGAGGTAAATGCAAATCTGTGCTATCTGGCAAACTGGGTGGAAGAAAATACCCGGTGGACAAGCGACATATGAAAAACTATGCCATCGTCGGAAGCGGATATGCCGGTCTTTCCGTTCTGTTTCGCTTATTGGAACTGCCTGATCAGGAGATCTCAGCCATTACATTGTTCGATACACCGGAAACGCTTGCTGTTGGTCACGCGTTTGGTGATGACGTTTGCACTAATTTACTCAATCGTCCGGTGAAAACGATGTATTTTCGCGAGGCTGGTGATTTTGGCTCTTGGCTAAAGCAATATCAAACTCACCTTCAGCACTCAGACGACCAGTTTGTTCCTCGTACCTACTTTGGGCAGTTCCTACGTTATCAACTCATACTGTGCAAGCAACGTTCTCGTCAGCGCGGCATAATATTGCGTTTTGTGCCAAAAATGGTTGTCGATCTGACACTCCAGGCTGGAGGGGTAAGGATATACACTCAAAGTGGAGAAAATGCGCTGTTTTCACGTTGCTTTTTATGTACTGGCACCACTCAGCAAAGAGATCCCTACGGTGTGGCACTGCACGCTGGGTATTTCGAATCTGCATGGCCGATCCGGAACCTGCGTATTCTACCCGGGGAGAGTGTCGGTATTATCGGAAGTCGTTTATCAGCCCACGATGTTGCCATTGCATTGGCACCACATTGCAGGAAGCTCTATTTCATCTCCCGTCAAGGACTTCTGCCGAGGCGAATTGCCGGGTACCACAACGTGTTACCACAGCGGTTTACTCCCAGAAATATCGATCGTTTATATTTCGTCTCGGGCAATATTGCTTTTCACCAACTCTTTCGACTATTACGCCTGGAGTTTGCGGCCCAGCGTTGTTCTTTGAGTGATTTTCTGCGCAATGCTCAGCCGAGCATTACTGCTATGAGTATTCTTCTCGCACTCAATATTTCAGTTAGCCATGCTTGGCGTCGACTGAGCTTGACCCAGAGAGCTCGTTTTATTGCTCGTTGGCAGTCGCGCTGGCAGCAATTGCGCGTTCCTATTGCTATCCCTAATGCTCTGCGTGTGGAACAACTGTTTTCCACTGGTAAACTAGATCATCTGCACGGTGATATTTCCATCACACCGAATCCTGATGGATTTACCCTCTCTGTTTCAGGCGTCCAGGGCCCGCGAGTGAATAAACTTATCAATGCCAGCGGGATTAGTGCTTGTCCTTACCATTACCCATTGATAGGTCGGCTGATAAGCAGAGGAATAGGCGTTCCTCATCCGTTCGGGGGGATTCGTATCTGCCCTGAAACCCTTAGTGTCATCAGCGTAAATAACACCATAGTGCCGAATGTCAAATGTATCGGACAGATGACAGTGGGCGAATTTTTCACCGTTGGAAATATAGATATTCTTCATGAGCAAGCTAAGTTGGCGGTAGTCAGTCGCTGGAATGACACCCCGCATGCAGCGGATCTTGGATATTAATATTTATCAGGAGTAGGGCATGGGGCTGGTGGGCGGTTTTTTATTATGTGCCTTGGCTGGATGGTTACTGGCGCTTATCAATATTCCATTAGGAATGATGTTTGGCCCCATAGCGCTTATTATTCTTCTCAGCCGTTTTTCATTGCGTATAAGCACTATTCCTAATTCTATGGTGTTTATACAAATTTCTCTGGGTTCTTCCATCGGTCTAATGTTTAGGGAAATGACTTTCGGTGAAACTACCGGTGTTATCGGCCTGCTGTGCGCCCTATGCATCTGCTTATCATTGCAATTTGCCCTTTGTTATCGGTGGTGTATTCAACGCCTGCATTGGAGCAAAGAAGAGGCTCTGTTGGGCGCAGTACCTGGGGCTATGGCTGCAGTGTTGGCACTGGCCGATTTTTCGAAGACGCCACCGCAGAAGATTGTGATTTCCCATTCGTTGCGTCTAATCACACTTACCGTGCTCGCTGGGATTATCGTCGGATTTGATAATGTAGAGTCAATGACTTCACCACCGA
This sequence comes from Candidatus Symbiopectobacterium sp. NZEC135, assembly GCF_025962695.1. NCBI lineage: Bacteria > Pseudomonadati > Pseudomonadota > Gammaproteobacteria > Enterobacterales > Enterobacteriaceae > Symbiopectobacterium > Candidatus Symbiopectobacterium sp. NZEC135. The sequence continues at coordinate 2,010 of NZ_JAGFPF010000184.1, forward strand.
CGCAGTTGACAGTACATGGGGTATGGCTAGCCAGTATAGTTCTCACCGGGTTCATCTTGGGTAAGGTGCTTGAACACTGGCATATTCCAGCACCGTATATGCTGACCACCTTATTTTGCGCCGCATTGCTCCACGCTTTTTCGCCTGAGTTGCTTGTTTTACCGGATATTATTAACCAACTGGGTATGGTGCTTATGGGGATGCTTATTGGTCACTATTTTACTGCCTTTCCGCTGGACGAGTTTCTACGTCATCTGTGGGCGTCATTGCAGCTTGTAACTATTAGCCTTGGGGTTACACTCTTGATGGCTTGGGCTACATCCGAGTTGATAGGGTATTCCTTCGATATCCTCGTGCTTTCCTGGGCTCCCGGCAGTGTGGAGTCGATGTCTTATGCTGCATTGGCGATGAAAGTGGATGCAGGCTTTGTCATGACCAACCATATTGTTCGTATGTTGATCATTCATACGCTCCCGTCATTGTTGCTTAGTGTGAAACACCCGCGGCGTGGAAAAAAAACCTGATTTCTTGTGGGCTCAGCTCACTGAGGTGAACGCGGTTCGACGGTATCCTTCTAAAAAAGCGTAGATGTAGGTTGGGTAAATATGGGGTGAAGGTGCTTATGACGGTTGAGGGGACGATGCTGTGATGATTTTGGCGCGTTTGGCACCCAAAAGAAACGGGGACGTTAATTAGCGTATCGACTGATCGGTGTCGTTTGCCGATGATTTGATTTTTTCGATGGCGATAATATTTTCAGACATCGCTTCATTAAGGACTTCTACAGCCGTACG
>NZ_JAGFPF010000185.1:0-2775 GCF_025962695.1 Candidatus Symbiopectobacterium sp. NZEC135
TTACCAGCGAATCATCCCGTCCTTCTACGCCACGGGCGGCTACGTTCGTGGGCGTCCTGCCTGTTCGCTGTTGGTGTACTTATAATTAACCATTGGTTGTGTTTTGTCAATAACCATAAGTTAATTTTGGTGATGAAAGGTAAGTGGATCAGAAAGTGAAGGGAAGCTATGGAAAGGGCATAAAAAAACCCAGATTTATATCTGGGTTCATTGTGAGGTGAGAGTTATGTTCGGCGTTTTCTGAAGTTTTCGTCATTTTTTACAAATTCTAGCGAATCAAGTATCAGTCCAGATATTCTCAGGACATCTTCAGGCTTTTCTATGAAAATCCGATTACCGTCATGCTCAAGTCTTGCGCGGCTGATTTCATTACTGGCGATTGGAGTTATATCGAAAGGTAATTGAATGGATGAACGATTCTTCTTATCATGGTAGCGAACCAACCAACGATTTGTCTTTCCTTGGAATAACACAGAATAATAGGATTCCGTGTCCTTTGGTTGCAAATCATGTTCAGGACCGACGATGGATGCTATTTTTTCAAATAGCACTCGCTCATTATGGGTGGTGACTATGTTGGGATTATCTGCATCTACGATGTCGGCTTCTTCGTCGATGTGGCTAGTGGTTGACTCGGCGTCTGTAGTGTGGTCTTCAATTACGTGTGGCTTTGATGACAGTCCAGATACAACCATGGCGCTAACGGAACGTTGAACTGCTTCGCGAACTAGGGGGGTAATAGAGTCAATAAATCTCTGATTAAGCTGGCGACCAATGTTAGCTCTGCTCGCTACGAAGCGAACAAATTCAGCATCAACCTCTCTAAGACTCTCACTTACAACTTTCACGAACGCTGATATATAAACACTTTCTTCAGCCAAAGTACGTAAGGCTTCAGGTTTAAACTTGTCATGTCTAAACCTGAATAATTGTTCTGCATCTGAATCGGTAATATCATCCATACGAATCCTGATGAATGGCGTTGGATCCATGATGTTTTTTTCTTTTAGATCTGTGAAAAATCTCCATTCGACGCCATTAGTGATCGCTGAGATGGTAACTTCTGGGGTGGAGTTGAAGTATCTTGATAACTGGGGGCAGTGGTTGTCGATCTTTTCAGTGTAGGATTTTGCCTCAATAAACATTACTGGAACACCCTGACAAAAAAGGGCGTAATCAACTCGCTCTCCATATTTTGCACCAGGAAAATCCGCACCATATTCAGCTCTTACTTTTTGTGGGTCATAGGCATTAAAACCTAATATATCCAAAAATGGTAAGATAAGAGCTTGTTTGGTTGTTTCCTCCGTCGTGCAATGTTCCCTGACCTTTTTTACATGTTCAATGTGGCTCTTGAGACGTAATTTAAAGTTTTCCATACATCATCCCTCACAAAGGCAACTCTTTGTTAAATAACAATATTAATTATGTAATATCATGATTTACGATAATGTTTGTTCTATTTTGGCTGTTGGTTATCTATCTACGAGACCTAAGAACTGCATACCAGAAGACAAATCCAATAATCTCAATATTAGCCTCGTCGGACTCTTCATCATCAAACTCTTCTCGATTGAATGAGCGGATTAGAATTTTCCCCCCAGGACGCCGATAGAGCTGTTTAATTCGCTTTAAATCATTTTGATTGATAGCGTATAACTCACCATCAATAATTCGCTTGTTCGTAGTGTCGACAGCGACAGTAGAACCATCAGGAATAACTGGTTCCATGCTTCTACCGCTGGCGGGAAAGCAAATTACACCCGATCCGTCAGTGTTTGCTCCAACTCTTCTTAAGGTCGCCTTTGAAAATCGTAACTTATAACCATTATGATCTTCATTCATTAATCGTCCATCTCCACAAGCGAATTCAATGTCTTTGAGAAACGGAACGTAAACCTCATCCTCCGGCAGTGGTGTTCTGCTATCCCAAGCATCAACCGTACCCCATTCTGATTCAGGAGGGATGCTTGACTCAACCTCTTTGCTAGTTCTGGCTTTCGACTCAATGCCATATTCAAGCCATTCAGGTCTTACGTTAAGCCATTTTGACAAGGCCTGTATTTTTGCGTGATCAGGGCTCGCAGCCTTGTTTAGCCATTTCCAAATGGCGGCTTCTGATACGTCAATTCCTTGTTTTTTAAGTTCCCGCTTTATGCGTCCAGATAATCCACGCCCAGCCACACCAGCGGCTTGACACGCAGTGTGGAGACGGTTCGAGAAAGCTTCTTTCATATCTTCTTTTTTAACCATTCGTTAATTATGTGGCTAAGTTGACTTAACTGTCAGTTATGTTTTAATCTTAACCGAAAGTTAATTTATTGGAGGTGCCATGAATCCGGTTAAAACTGCAGTTGACGCGGTTGGTGGAAAAACCAACGCCGCAAAAATATGTGATTTATCAGTGGTTGCGATTCACAAATGGGTAGTAAAGGGCCGCCTACCCAGAACTGAATACACAGGTAAAACAAAATATGCCGAAAAGTTGGCGGCTGCCTCTAACGGGCTATTTTCGTCGGATTGGTTACTCCATGAAGCCAATCCCGACAAAAATCAAAACTAATGGTTTTTTATTTTTATGAACGCATGGAGATTTTGCTAAATAGCACAACCATTTTTTGTCGTGTTTTCGCGACAAAGCCGTAGAGGGCAGGGTACACAACCCAGCCCGTTAGCGTAACTACCAGAAGAAAGAGGAAAAGGTAGGTATGGCCGACATCAAAGAAACCATCAAAGCGATGTGCAAGGCGTATCCAGGCGGACGTAACGCAATGG
>NZ_JAGFPF010000186.1:0-2734 GCF_025962695.1 Candidatus Symbiopectobacterium sp. NZEC135
GGGCGCGATCCATGACCAGTTCCTGAATGGGAGAAACCGTTGCGAAACCAAAAGCGGCCATAAGGAAGACTGAAATACCGGCAACCATATGATTTTCAACACCGACCCAAAAGATCAGAAGCACTGCGCCCTGTGCTGCCAGGGTAACGAAAAGCGTGCCAAAAAGTGATCCATCGGCAAAACGTCCGCCTACCCAATTTCCCACTGCAAGTCCGAAGCCAAAAAGCACCATCAGCCATGCCACACCGCTGGCTGAAAAACCGGCTTTTTCGATCATCATCGGAGCAATGTAGGTAATCGAGGTAAAAAACGCGGCCGGACCAAAAACGGTGATGCCCATGACAAGCAATACCTGTGGATCGACAAAGGCACGTAGTTCTGCGCGCAGGGCAACCGCTTTTCCCTTCTCGATGCGCGGTACCAGCAGAGCAACACAGGCCATCGTAAACAGCCCAATCGCGGCAATCACCCAGAAAACCAGCCGCCATCCAAAGAGTTGTGCCAGCCAGGTACCCAGGGGAACGCCAAGCAGATTAGCCAGTGTCAGTCCCGAAAACATAAAAGCAATAGCGCTAGCCTGACGGCCCGGCGCAACCAGAGAGGCAGCGATAATCGATCCGATACCAAAAAAAGCACCATGGTTGAAAGAGGTGATAACACGGCCAGCAATCGCCAGCGCCAGTGTCGGCGCAATCGCGGTAACGATAGTGAATATAAATCCCAGTGCTATCAGCATCGTCTTGCGGGGCACTCTCGCCCCCAGAACCGTCAAAAGCGGCGCGCCGACAAAAACGCCCAGTGCGTAAGATGTGGCCATTAGCCCGGCGGTAGGGATATTGACATTAAAATCAGCGGCTATTTGCGGGAGAATACCCGCAATAACGAATTCAGTAAGACCGATTCCGAATGCGCCGACGGCGAGGGCTAAAAGCGCTATTGGCATTGAAACTCCAGCATGTACTTGTTGATTGAATATCATTAGGTAAAATTGAGTATATTCGACACCATATTCAGAGAGTGAACCCTTATGAGTGCATTTGATAAAGAAAAAGATGGCATTCGGCAGACAAGACATAAACCGGCAGAACTCGATGCAATCGACCGAAAAATATTAGGTGCACTGGCAGAAGATTCAGGGCGCAGTTACAGCGAACTTAGCGAAATCGTTAATCTTTCTGCACCGGCGGTGCACGATCGCGTGAAGCGTTTGAAACGTGACGGGGTTATAAAGGCAACCGTTGCGGTACTAGATGGCTGCAAGCTGGGTCGAACGCTGTTAACGTTCCTGGTTATTGATACCAGCAGCTATAGAGCGACCCGCGCTCTTCTTCAGTTCACCCAGCGACGGGAGGTTGAAGAGCTGCATACCGTCGCGGGGGATGGGTGTGTTTTAATAAAGGTACGCGCGGCAGACACCGAATCTCTGGAAAATTTCCTGATGGAAATTCAAAGCCTGGAGGGCGTTCGCTCTGTGCGCAGCTATATCGCACTTTCTACCTTTCTTGAGCGTGGGCCCTCTCCTGACGAAAGGTAAGCTCCCGAGCCAACAAACTGTTATAGCAAATACGGCGAAAACTGTATCTATTCTCTTTGGTACAACTGTGTTGTAATTGATAAAATATTGTCAGGTTCTTGTTGAATCAGGAAGAATTTCCTAAGCGTAATGGTGTTGATGATGGATGAAGTAAAGCGCCTTCTGACTGAAGAGATTGAACGCATTAACCGTGAAGAGAAGCGTGATAATAAAATACGCTTTAGCCTGAAGTTTATGCGCTCGCACCCTTACCTGTTCTCTGCCATGCTGATCAGCTACGTGCCCGTCGCTTTGATATTATTCTATGCGGCTTATTTTGGCCTGCCCTACCTGATTGGCTTCACCGGATTTATGCTGGTCATGTCAGTGGCGCTTTCGATAGATATCAACCCCAAATATCGCTTCGAAGATATAGATGTGCTGGATTTACGTGTTTGCTATAACGGTGAGTGGTTTACCAACCGTCAACTTTCACCTGACACAGTCAATAAACTGCTGAGCAATGAACATATCGCGCAGGAAGTCAAAAACGGAATAACAAAAATCCAATTCACAAAGGGGGAAGTGGGTTTTTACGATGTTTTTTCTCTCGCTTATCTTAGAAAAGCCGCAATATGACGTTTAGCGTATGAACCTCCCCATCCCCGGCATCAAGTGCATGCCATTCGTGCCATCCACTGCGTGGCTATTGCGCTGCGACCGACACTAACCGTCAACCCCCATTATCCATCACGGCAAAAAATAGGTGTGCTATGGCCAAGTTCGAGCAACTGGCTCGTCAGATGCGAAAGCAACTTCAGGAGGGAATTTGGCAGCCGGGTGACAAACTTCCGTCGCTGCGAGAAAAGTCGATTCACTCTGGTATGAGTTTGATGACGGTGCTACGAGCCTATCAATTATTAGAAAGTCAGGGACTGCTTATATCGCGCCCACAGTCAGGCTACTACGCCGCGCCACAGTTAGCCGCACCGCCGCTGGATAGCGTCTCCCCCTCAAACACGCAGGCTCGGGTGGAATTGACTGAAGATGTTGACGTTAATGCGTTTATTTTTGATGTGCTTCAAGCCAGCAAGGATCCCTCTGTCGTTCCTTTTGGCTCTGCATTTCCTGATCCACACCTTTTCCCTCAGCGTCAATTAACCCGCTCTTTGGCGTCAGTGGCGCGACGCATGCAGCCACGAAACGCCTTGGATAATCTCC
>NZ_JAGFPF010000187.1:0-2712 GCF_025962695.1 Candidatus Symbiopectobacterium sp. NZEC135
GATGCGGAGTACAGAGGGCTGACTTATCAGGACGCGCATTTAGCGCGTCAAACTCACTGTTTTCAGTTTTAAGCCAGAAGCGGACTTACCTGTTATAAATTACAACGCAACCCACGCTGTAGTAAGGCTGGACATAATTATTTGTATCCAGCCCATTATTTCATTTATTGATTTCTGGCACCTGGCCTGAAGGCATGCGTTTTCCCGATGTAAGCGATGAGAAAGGCGACCGCCATAAAGACCATCAGTGCCCAGGGAAAGGATGCCGCACCGGCATTATTGAGGAGCACGCCCCCGACAACGCCGCCGCTTGCGATAGCCAGATTCCATGCGGTAGTTACCATCGCCTGAACAACATCGACATGATTGCCGGCCGCATCAGCCGCTGCTGTCTGCATCTGGGTTGACGCACCGCCAAATGACCATCCCCACACGATAACCGCCAGCATGACAACGCTCTGCTCTCGCATGCCCGCAGCTAGCACCACTGAAACAGTAGCCAGCGCTGCAAGGCTGAGCAGAACTAGTTTACGGAGGTGACGATCAACCAGCGTTCCGGTAATCCAGATGCCGACAAGTGCGGTAAGACCGAAAACAAGCAGGACGAGGCCGATGCGCTCTGTCAGACCCGACAACTCCAGAAATGGCCCTATAAACGTATAAAGGATGTTGTGGGCGGTCATCCATAAAAAGATGACCGCCAGAACTGGACGCACGCCGGGCATCATAAAAACCTTCAACACGGGCAAACGCCGCTCAGCCTGTTGTCCCGGCAGATCAGGAGCCACCACTAACGTCCAGATAAACAAAATAACCGCCAACGCTGCCATGAGACCAAACGACACTCGCCACCCCATTATGCCGCCCAGCCATGCTCCTGCCGGAGTGCCCAGTGACAGAGCAATCGGAATGCCGACCATAGCAATAGCCAGCGCGCGGCCTTGTAAATCAGCCGGAACGAGGCGCCGCGCATAGCCAGCCAGTATCCCCCATGCCAACCCTGCCGCCACACCGGACATAAAGCGAGCCGCAAGCGTCAGCGAGTAACTGGTCGAAACGGTCGTAATCGTATTGAAAACCACAAAGGTTCCCACCGCCAGCAACAACACCTTTTTACGGCGCCATCCGCTGGTAAGCACCGTTAGCGGAATCGCTGCGAGCAGCGAACCCAGCGCATAGATGCTCACCAGTTGACCCGCCATCACCTGTGAAACGCCAAGGCCCTCTCCGATGGCCGGAAGCAGGCCCGCCGGAAGCGTCTCAGTCAGGATGGCGATAAAGCCGGTCATGGCAAACGCCAGCAAGGTCGCCAGAGGCAACCTACGCGATGTTATCGAGGTCGGAAATTCTGTATTAACGTGCACGATGAGCCCTTTTTGATATTACTGAAATAGCTGAATAATTCGCAAAATCATATTGCGAACACATATATACTAATTGGTATATATATTCGAAGCTATAGATCACCTTGCGGGTTGTCAAGAACATATGTATCGATTAGTATTTATGTATCATTTGCCAGACGAGGAGAAGGTATGGCTAAGATGGGACGTCCACGAACATTCGATCGCGACGAAGCAATTCGTCAGGCAATGTACCTTTTTTGGCAGTATGGCTATGAGTCCACTTCGCTTGCCTTGCTTAAAGCAAATCTCGGTAACGGCATAACCGCACCGAGCTTTTATGCGGCATTTGGTTCGAAAGAAGCGCTGTTTGAAGAAGTTGTTGATTGCTATTCGTCAACTTATGGTCAGGTTAACGATTGCCTCTGGGATGACAGTCTCAACCCGCGTGAGGCTACTGAACTGGCGTTGCGACGTTCAGCAAAAATGCAGACAGAGCAGGGACATCCAAGCGGCTGTCTTATCGCGTTATCTATTAATACCTGTTCGCCCGGGCACGAGCATATTGGCCAGATTCTTGAAGCACGACGCACCCGTACCCGCGAAGGATTCCTTAAGTGCGTCCTTAGAGCAATTGATTCGGGCGAGCTGGCCGCAGACACCGATGCACGGGCGCTGGCCATATATTTGCACAGCTTTGAGATAGGCCTGTCAACTGAAGCGCGTGATGGCGTAACAGGCGAAGAACTTAATGCCTCGGTATCATTTGCGATGAAGGCTTGGGACGCAAATAGTTTGCTGAGTGAGAATTGATGATAAAGAGATGTTATCAAAGTCCGCTCCTGGCACGAAGGAGACGCGCGAGGAAGGTCAGCTAAGAGCTGGCTAGCGAACAATACATTGAGCAGAAAGGCGTAGGAAATCTCGCTACTTTCTTTCAGGCCAACCACCCGGTTCAGTTGGCCTTCATTTGAAACCTTGTTATATGGGAATCGGTCAGGTCAGCGCAACCCTCACCTTTAGTCCAATAATGAGCGTGGCAAAAAACATTATGCAACCAGCGGTGATGAAAACACCTGTTACGCCGCTGATACCAAAGCAGCACCCGCAGCAATTGAGGACTGAACTGCTGCGACTACCATGCCGCCAGCGGTTTCAGCCTGATCGGGAACGGAACGCGCTACCCAGTTTGACCACGCAACGGGTACGCCACCAAATGCCATCCCCCATAACGCGACGAACAACATCAATCCTTTTTCCTCTAGTGGCAGCAAAATCATGCTCAATGCCGCTAAACCGACAAGCGCTGGCATTAGTATCAGGGTAAGACGGAGGCTTCTCTCCATCAGCCACCCCGCCAGCAGCGTAC
>NZ_JAGFPF010000188.1:0-2707 GCF_025962695.1 Candidatus Symbiopectobacterium sp. NZEC135
AAACGCACATAGTCAACGGCATGATTAGCGCTTTTGGTCATAATCAAGCTGGCGCGTTCACGGGTAGGCAAAATATTTTGGTGCAGGTTCGGTTCATTAATATCACGCCAAATTTTGGTCGCTATTGTCACCGCTTTCTCTTCCGTTAATTTTGCATACTCGTGAAAGTAAGAGTTAGGATCAGAGAATGCACCCAGGCGGAATTTTAAAAACCGGTTTATATACCAGGATTTTAATAATTCTTCCGATGCGTCAACGTATATAGAAAAATCAATAAAATCAGAAACAAAAGCGCGTGGTTGTGCGTGCGGGTAATCCATTCCACTTTGCAGGACGTTTAATCCTTCAAGGATAAGAATATCCGGTTGTTCCACCACTTTATTGCTATTTGGCACGATGTCATAAGTCAGATGTGAATATATTGGCGCAGAGACTTTTTTAGCCCCCGATTTTATATCCGACACAAATTTCATCAGGCTATGAATATCGTAAGACTCAGGAAACCCTTTTTTCTGCATGAGGTTCCTGTCTTTAAGCACCTGTTTGGAATGCAAAAAGCCGTCTGTGGTGATCAATTCAACGCGACGGTGCTCAGGCCAACGGCTTAACAACGCCTGCAATACGCGCGCGGTAGTGCTTTTGCCAACCGCAACACTGCCTGCGATGCCAATAATATAGGGAATACGCTGCCCGTTCGTGCCGAGAAATTGCTCCAATACTGCCTGGCGTCTCAGGTTTGAGCTGATATAAAAATTAAGCAGACGTGATAAAGGCAGATAAATTTCGGCAACTTCATCGAGCGACAACTCGTCATTGATCCCTTTTAACCGGATGATCTCTTCTTCTGTCAGCGTTAATGGCACTGAATTGCGCAATGCAGCCCATTGGCGGCGATCGAAGTGTAGGTAGGGTGTTGCCAAAGGTTGCTCGCTGTCTCTCATCTGTCCAATTTATCCTATAGACCATCCTGCCAGGAGGCGAAACTGCCCATGCGTTGTGTGAGCCGGAAGTATAAGCCGCGGGTGGGTCATACACGGTAATGTTGTGATTCGATTAGTAGATATCAGGCAGGTTACACGTTGGACACGCAGAAAAGAAGACAACAGTATGATATTTCCTGACGCAATGGCGTCAGGAAACGATTAACTTGCCAAGGCCGGTGTCAGCCGATTGGCGACAAATAGGCGCTTGTAGTAGATGGCCGTTGGATGATAACTGCCATCGGGCGCACTGGCATAATCAGGAATTTCCCCCAGGTAGCGATACCCCTGCATACGATAAAAGGCTTCTGCCGGAGAGCCTGCCTGGGTATCCAGATATAGCAGGCCGCGATTGAGCTCAAAGGCCGTTGTTTCTAGCACCGACAGCAGTTTACGGCCAATACCCTGGCGACGTGCGCGGCTGTGTACCAGCAGTTTTTGCACCTCTGCCCGGTTCAACCCATTACTTTTTTGGCACAGTTCAAGCTGTACACTTCCGATAATGCCTTGGGCATCACGGGCAATCCACAGCAAACGCTCCCCTTCTGCCAGAGAGGTGCGTAATCCGTGAAAATAGCTGGCTGCAGTTTCGTGAGACAAAGGCATCTCATAACCAACAGAGGCACCATGCATTACCGCATCTAGCAGCAGGTCTGCCAGTTCTGTGCGGTAAACCGGCAGGGTTGTGTCATTAAGTAAAACGATTTTCATCATGCAGCCTCCAGCGAAATAAGTCCTTCCTGACCCTCTTTCGTGAAATAAAGCAAGATACATGCCAGGCCAGATTTATGTCGTTAACGCGGTTAAGTACGCATTTATGGCGAAGAAGGTGCGTTAACTTGGGGCAAAAGGTCATTGTTGGTGCGGAATTGTGCTGACGTTATGTTGAAAAAAGAATGCACGACAGGCGGGGATGTGCGGGATTAGTCGTGAATTTGGATGTTCTTTAGGCATTTTATCGCACGGTACGTGAATTCATGCTCGAATTTGGATAAAATCTAAGCGATAGCGCATTTTAAGCAATTTTTTTGTTGCATAGGAGGCTCGCTCTACCTAGAATGCGCAGCACTTGATGCCGGCTTAGCTCAGTTGGTAGAGCAACTGACTTGTAATCAGTAGGTCGCCAGTTCGATTCCGGCAGCCGGCACCATCAAGTACACAATGAGGTGGGGTTCCCGAGCGGCCAAAGGGAGCAGACTGTAAATCTGCCGTCACAGACTTCGAAGGTTCGAATCCTTCCCCCACCACCAAATTCAAGCCATACCGGTTATGGCTGAACCAACGCGATGAGGCAATCATCACGTTGGCGAAAGCGGAAGCTTTCAACAGAGAAATCAGGTAGCCGAGTTCAGGATGCGGGCATCGTATAATGGCTATTACCTCAGCCTTCCAAGCTGATGATGTGGGTTCGATTCCCACTGCCCGCTCCAATAAGTGCTGATATAGCTCAGTTGGTAGAGCGCACCCTTGGTAAGGGTGAGGTCGGCAGTTCGAATCTGCCTATCAGCACCACTTCTTTTTCATCTCCTGATTTCCTTTCTGTAAAATATTCGTCAAGCGTTAGCTTGGTTAATGTGGTGCTATCACCGATTTATCCGTGTCTTAGAGGGACAGTCAATGTCTAAAGAAAAGTTTGAACGTACTAAACCGCACGTTAACGTCGGTACTATCGGCCACGTTGACCATGGTAAAACCACGCTGACCGCAGCGATCACCACCGTACTGGC
>NZ_JAGFPF010000189.1:0-2703 GCF_025962695.1 Candidatus Symbiopectobacterium sp. NZEC135
TCAAACACCGCTATGGCGCCAGCAAAGAACGCACTGGTTGCAACCTGCTTTTCGTCTTTCGGTTTGAACCAGGTCGGCAGGTCGAAGCCAATACGGCCACGGATAAACGCGATGTGGTCTGCCTGTTCAGGCCACCAGACTTCGGATGTAGCGGATTTGATGAGGAACACGTAGCGCCCGCCAAGCTCACGCATCGCAATAACGTGCTCAATGATGTGACGCATGCCGGTGATGTACTGGCCTTCGTGCTGTTTGGCGCGGGAATATGGCGGATTAGCGAATGCGGCCCCGTTCAACTCAGCCAGACGCGCAGACCAGTCTTGCCCCAGCGCGTTATCTTCAGCGGTGTAAAAGGCTTCACACTTTGAGTTTTCGCCGTCACTGAACAGGTCCAGCACCAACGGGCCAAACATGGCATTGATGCCCCAGAAAAGCGGGTCAGGAGTGCGCCACTGATCGCCAACATCCTTAAGTTCGTGGGCTGCTTCCGCTTTGTAGGCATTCAGTGCCTGAACATACTCGGTTTGGGAAAAATTAGTCATTGAGTACACCTCCCGCTGCCGTCATCACTCTGATGCCGCTGTATTGGCTTCTCAGTCCGTTTGCGCTGATCTGGCATTTCTTACGGCGGTGGACCACCTCGGCACGCGCTTGCATTCCTTTGGTCTGGTCAAGTACCGTCAGCCATACACGGGCTGCTCTGCGCCACAGGCGTTTGCTTTCCAACTCCTCGGCTAATGCGATATCGTCGGTTATCATGCGGCTTTTCCCCCCTGCTGGCGCTGGGTTACGTCTTTCCAGATGGAATTCCAGCGGCTCATTGCAAACTCTGGTTTCGCTGATTTCAGCCCAACTTTACTGGCTTCGGTGCGTACCTGAATTTCAATCTGGCTGGGGTTTTTCAGCGGTAATGCGCTGCCAATGAAACGCTGGTAGGCGGCGTCACGTTCGGGGGCATCAACTGAAACCGCTGGCAGATCTCCCGGTTTAACCCATCGCCCATCGACGCACGCAGGGCGACCACTGGCATCCCATTTGCGCGCCTTGTCGTAATACTCCGGGAAGTTTTCAGGGCCAAAAATCGTCTTGGGACGCAGGTAGTCGCACATCTTCGGATCGTTAAGCCATTTCGCCGTCAGGTAGTCCACAACCAGAATCAAGTCCTCAGCGACGTAATCAGGTTCAGACAGTCGCCCACGGATGTATCCCATCGTGGTCTTGCCGTCCCGATAGCCGGAGTTAGTAACCTGGTTGAAATGGTCCAAAACCCGTTGATCTGGGTCGTCAGGCGGTTCAGCCTGACAAGAGGTTTTACCTGATGGATCTTGTTTTGAATTTACTGACGGATCCCCGCCAGATTCTGGAGGGTCAAAACTGCCGTTATTGCTCGATTTTGACGGGTCAAATTTTGAGGCGTCAGATTTTGAACCCTCAGATTTTGATGCGTCAGGATTTGATGTGTCAGATTTTGACGGGTCAGAATCTGACAGGTGAGATTGAGCAGCGGCATACAGCTTCGCAACGTTCAGTTGATACATGTTAGATGCGTTGCGGTTGCCCTTCCGGCGCTGAGTACGTGTTAGCCAGCCCTCTTTCTCCAGCCTGGCTATGGTCGTGCGAACCGTGCTCGGTCCTGCACCCAGTTGCCTGGCTATGGTGTCGATTGAGGGCCAGCAAACGCCGTCATCAGACGAGAAATCAGCAAGCCGTGCCATGATGGCCACTGACGCTAGTTTCATGCCCGACGATGCGCAGCCGTCCCAGACAAATGCAGATAGCTTAACGCTCATGGCTTCCTCGTGAATTTTGCTTTGAAATGCCACAGGGGTTGAACGCATTCATGCTCATAGCCTTCTCGCATGAAAATAACGCGCTCGTTCTGGCGGTCGTATCCGATGACGTGGACGACCCTGCCGTAGGGATCGAAGTAACGCCTGTCGAGTTCTGTGACTTGTTCTTGCATGACTCACCCCGATGTTTGCGGCGTAATTCATCTACCAACCACGCTGCAAACTGGTAGTTGATGGGTGTCCATTGGCCCTGTACATTTAGCTCATACGAGAACGGCACCGGTGAACATCCACCAACAACGGGAACACACCGCAATTGCGGTAAGCCGGGAGCCTGCGTTACACTGTTCATGCGTTTAGTTTCTCTACACTGATTAATTACACGCACCGATGCCCTGAGCTGCACACTCGGGGCATCACCCTTTCTGGATATCCCGATCATTTCGTTTTCCTCTTCTTGCGACCAAACAAGGCCAGAATTGAACGAATCTCCGCTTCACGCGCCGCAAGGTGACGGGAGTGGTGATGCATGATTTCTTTCGCTTCACTGTCATCGATAACGCCATCCTCAATAGCTGCTGCAATAATCTGATCTACCCTTCCCCGGCTTGCCGCTGTGTGGATGGCAAGTGTGTAGAGTTCCTCATGATCCAGGTCGTCAAACTTCGGTGCGTCCACCAGCAATGCACCACGGCGTTGAGCAAAGTATTCCGCCAGCAACGATGTGCCGGAGAGGTCTTCCATAGCCTCAAGTTCGTGGATTTCGAAGAACCGACAACCGTTCTTCTCGTAAAGGTTGTTGTTGAATTGCGCGATAGTCATACCCAGGGCGCCAGCCATTGCGTTACGTCCGCCTGGATACGCCTTGCACATCGCTTTGATGGTTTCTTTGATGTCGGCCATACCTACCTTT
>NZ_JAGFPF010000018.1:0-74452 GCF_025962695.1 Candidatus Symbiopectobacterium sp. NZEC135
GCTTGTCACGGTAAACGTGACGCGGTACCGGCACTTTTGACGCAGGGTGGATACGTCCACGGTGATTTTCGCTTTAATGGGGAAAACAGAATTGTTTATGACGTGGAATTAATTTATCCAGAGTTATTAACACATTGATTTTTATTTTAATGGTTCTCAATTACTAAGTAGGTAAGCATTATGAATGAAAACAAAAGGCTGGGGCTAGCCTATATCTCCCCTTATATAATAGGGTTGATAGTTTTTACCGCTTTCCCCTTTATTTCATCGTTCGTGCTCAGTTTTACTGAATATGACCTGATGAATCCACCTGAGTTTACGGGTTTGGAAAACTATCATCGGATGTTCCTGGAAGATGACCTCTTCTGGAAATCCCTGTGGGTTACCTTTGCCTATGTATTCCTGACCATTCCGTTGAAATTGATTTTCGCACTGCTGATTGCATTTGTGCTCAATTTCAAATTGCGTGGTATCGGTTTCTTCCGTACTGCTTACTATGTACCGTCTATTCTCGGTAGTAGCGTAGCCATTGCCGTGTTGTGGCGTGCCCTGTTCGCCATCGATGGCCTGTTGAACAGCTTCCTGGCCGTATTCGGTTTCGATGCTATCAACTGGCTGGGTGAGCCTTCACTGGCGCTGATGTCAGTCACGCTGTTGCGCGTATGGCAGTTCGGTTCCGCGATGGTTATCTTCCTTGCCGCGTTGCAGAACGTACCGCAGTCCCAGTATGAAGCTGCGATGATCGATGGTGCGTCTAAATGGCAGATGTTCCTGAAAGTAACGGTACCGTTGATTACGCCGGTTATTTTCTTCAACTTCATCATGCAGACCACGCAGGCGTTCCAAGAGTTTACCGCACCGTATGTCATTACCGGCGGTGGCCCGACCCACTACACCTACCTGTTCTCGCTCTATATCTACGATACGGCGTTCAAGTATTTCGATATGGGTTATGGTGCAGCGTTGGCATGGGTATTGTTCCTGGTCGTTGCTGTGTTCGCATCAATCTCGTTCAAGTCGTCTAAATACTGGGTGTTCTACTCCGCCGATAAAGGAGGAAAAAATGGCTGATATCCATTCTAATCTGTCATCGGCGCAAGCCCTCGCAGAAGCAGAAGTTCGTCGTACGTTGCGTAAAGAAAAAATGAATGCGGCTGTACGCTATGTTGTTTTGTTGTTTGTTGGTCTGTTGATGCTCTATCCACTGGCGTGGATGTTCTCTGCATCGTTCAAACCGAACCATGAAATCTTTACCACACTGGGCCTGTTTCCTGATAACCCGACCAGCGATGGTTTCGTTAACGGTTGGAAAACCGGTACGGAATACAACTTCGGTCATTACATGCTGAACACGTTCAAGTTTGTAATCCCGAAAGTGATCCTGACCATTATCTCTTCGGTTATCGTTGCGTATGGCTTTGCCCGCTTCGAGATTCCTTGGAAAAACTTCTGGTTTGGAACATTGATCGCGACCATGCTGCTGCCAAGCACGGTACTGTTGATTCCTCAGTACATCATGTTCCGTGAAATGGGCATGCTGAACAGCTATATGCCGTTGTATCTGCCTTGTGCATTTGCAACCCAAGGGTTCTTCGTCTTCATGTTGATTCAGTTCCTGCGCGGTGTACCGCGTGATATGGAAGAAGCAGCACAGATTGACGGCTGTAATTCCTGGCAGGTGCTGTGGTATGTGGTTACGCCGATTCTGAAACCGGCCATCATCTCTGTCGCATTGTTCCAGTTCATGTGGTCTATGAACGACTTTATCGGCCCGCTGATCTATGTCTACAGCGTGGATAAATACCCGATTGCGTTGGCTCTGAAAATGTCCATCGACGTAACAGAAGGCGCACCTTGGAACGAAATCTTAGCAATGGCAAGTATTTCGATCCTGCCATCCATCATCATTTTCTTCTTGGCACAGCGCTACTTTGTTCAGGGCGTGACCAGCAGCGGAATTAAAGGTTAATAGAGGATTTATCATGGCTGAAGTAGTTTTCAATAAACTGGAAAAAGTGTATTCCAACGGTTTCAAAGCAGTTCACGGTATCGATCTGACCATCAAAGACGGTGAGTTCATGGTTATCGTTGGACCGTCTGGCTGTGCCAAGTCCACTACCCTGCGTATGCTGGCGGGTCTGGAAACCATCAGTGGCGGTGAAGTTCGCATTGGTGAGCGCATCGTTAACAACCTGGTGCCGAAAGATCGTGGTATTGCCATGGTGTTCCAGAACTATGCACTGTATCCGCACATGACGGTGCGTGAGAACTTGGCGTTCGGTCTGAAACTGGCAAAATTGTCAAAAGAGAAGATTGAAGAACAGGTTAACGAAGCGGCCAAAATTCTGGAGCTGGAAGACCTGATGGATCGTCTGCCGCGTCAGTTGTCCGGTGGTCAGGCACAGCGTGTAGCCGTAGGCCGCGCTATCGTGAAAAAACCGGACGTGTTCCTGTTTGACGAACCGTTGTCCAACCTGGATGCCAAACTGCGTGCTTCCATGCGTATCCGTATTTCTGACCTGCACAAACAGCTGAAGAAAAGCGGCAAGCCGGCAACCAGCGTCTACGTTACCCACGACCAGACTGAAGCCATGACCATGGGCGACCGTATCTGCGTGATGAAACTGGGTCACATCATGCAGGTGGATACGCCGGATAACCTGTACCACTATCCGAAAAACATGTTCGTGGCAGGCTTTATCGGCGCGCCAGAAATGAACATCAAACCGGGCAAACTGGTCGAAACTAACGGTCAGATTGCTCTGCACGTAGGGGGTTACACCCTGCCCCTGAATGCTGCACAGCAGGATAAAGTTCGCTCTCACCTGACACAGGATATCTTCTTCGGCGTTCGCCCTGAATATGTCTCTGTTTCCGACACACAGTTTGAAGACAACCACTCTGTCGGCGAACTGGTACGCGTAGAGAACATGGGTCATGAATTCTTTATGTACATAAAGGTTGATGGCTTTGAGATAACCAGTCGTATTCCTTCTGAGGATGCTCGATTGATTATTAAGAATGGCCTGAACCGTCAGGTGTTCTTTAAGTTTGATATGGATAAGTGCCATATCTTTGATGCAAAAACAGAACAAAATATCTCTCTTTAACAGGAGTAGTTACCGATGAAAAAAGCGATCCTACATACATTGATAGCCTCATCTCTGGCATTGCTGGCGCATCAATCTTTTGCAGCTGATAACGTTGAACTGCGTATGTCCTGGTGGGGCGGCAATGGCCGTCACCAACAGACGCTGAAAGCGATTGAAGATTTCCAAAAGGCAAATCCGAACATCACCGTTAAAGCAGAATACACCGGTTGGGACGGCCACCTGGCACGTTTGACCACACAGATCGCCGGTAACACCGAGCCTGACGTGATGCAGACCAACTGGAACTGGCTGCCGATTTTCTCCAAAAACGGTGACGGTTTCTACGATCTGAACAAACAGAAAGGGGTTATCGACCTAGCGCAGTTCGAACAAAAAGAACTGAACAACACCACCGTTGACGGCAAGCTGAACGGCATTCCGATCTCTGTTACTGCACGTGTGTTCTACTACAACACCGATACTTGGGCAAAAGCTGGCCTGGAATACCCGAAAACCTGGGACGAACTGCTGAACGCCGGTAAAGTGTTCAAAGAAAAACTGGGCACCCAGTACTACCCTGTCATCATGGAGCACCAGGATACGCTGGCACTGCTGAACTCTTACATGGTTCAGAAGTACGGCATCCCGGCTATCGACGTGAAAACCCAGAAATTCGCGTACACCGACGCGCAGTGGGCTGACTTCTTCGGCATGTACAAAAAACTGGTTGATAGCCACGTTATGCCGGACCTGAAGTACTACGCTTCTTTCGGCAAGAGCAACATGTATGAAATGAAGCCGTGGATCACAGGCGAATGGGCTGGTACTTACATGTGGAACTCCACCATTACCAAGTACTCTGATAACCTGCAACCGCCTGCCAAGCTGACGTTGGGTAACTACCCGATGCTGCCAGGTGCTAAAGATGCAGGTCTGTTCTTCAAACCGGCTCAGATGCTCTCTATCGGTAAATCGTCTAAACACCCGAAAGAAGCGGCAATGCTGATCAACTTCCTGCTGAACAGCAAAGAAGGTGTTCAAGCGCTGGGTCTGGAACGTGGCGTACCGTTGAGCAAGGCAGCTGTGGCACAACTGCGTAGCGATGGCGTTATCAAAGATGATTCCAATGCGGTTGCCGGTTTGAATCAGGCATTGACTTTACCGCACGAAATCGGTGTGTCTCCGTACTTTGATGACCCGCAAATCGTAGCCCTGTTTGGTGATACCATTCAGTCTATCGACTACGGTCAGAAAACGGTTGATGAAGCGTCTAAATACTTCCAGCGTCAGTCTGAACGTATTTTGAAACGTGCAATGAAGTAATAGTGTTTACCTAATATACACTAAATAATTCGAGTTGCAGGAAGGCGGCAAGTGAATGAATCCCGATGAGCTTACACAAGTAAGTGATTCGGGTGAACGAACGCAGCCAACGCATCTGCAACTTGAAGTATGACGGGTATATACACCTTAAATCCCTGTCATCCTGCATGGCAGGGATTTTTTCATTTTAATTGAAACACGCTTTATTTCCCCGCCGATCAAGTTCACATTTTGAAACCCTATTTTACTTTTTGTTACTCAAACCGATCCGGATCACAAAATAGAATTTGAGAATAAATAAAATAGAACTTGTTCCAATAAGCACAAATGCGTCTTTTAGCATAAATGTTATTACTCGATGGGAAATAATAAAATGAAATTAAAATTATTAGCTCTGGCCGTGGCTTCGCTCGTTAGCGTCAACGCAATGGCAGTCACAATTGATTATCGTCATGAAATGCAGGATACTCCTAGTGCCGGTCATAAAGATCGTTTGTCTATATCTAATCGTTTTGCCAATGGTTTTGGTTTGTCTGTTGAAGCCAAATGGAAACAAAGCGGTAAAGATACTACGCCAAACCGTCCGTTCAGCGAACCGGTCAGTAACGGTACTGAAGTGGTTGCAAGCTATGTTTATAACTTCGATAAAACATGGTCTATTGAACCTGGTTTCTCCATGGATTCCAGCTCTGAATCCAACAACTATCGCCCTTACCTGCGCGGTAAAGTGAATATTACCAACGACTTGTCTTATTCACTGCGCTATCGTCCTTACTACAAACGCAACAGCGGTAAAATCGGTTCAACCAAAGCCACTGATTACACGTCTGAAAGTGGTTATAACATCACCGGTGTGCTTTCTTATAAATTCCTGAAAGATTGGCAAGTTGATTACGAAATGGATTATAAGAAAACCACCAAAGCAGGTGTCACTCTGTATGACAATGACAACTGGTTATTGGAACATGACGTCAAACTGTCCTACAAATGGGATAAAAACTGGAAACCGTATACCGCTATCGGTAACGTTGTTCAGGATGGCACTTCCGATCACCGCCAGACCCGTTTCCGCGTAGGTGTTCAATATAGCTTCTAATCGTGATTAACGATTAAACATTAAGCAAAAGCAGTACAGGGATATTCAGGTTAACAGTGTGTGGTAGCGTTCCCGAATATCCCTTTTTACGTCTTAGCTGTTAGCCGTACCGCAGTAATTTTAGCATTGCGATAGTTAGCTTTAGTTTATGTATTCTGTGTCTGAATTACCCTCTTCGTGTATGAACGTTATTTCTTGATATATATTTTGTGGTTTTTAGGGTGTTCGTTTTCTCTCCGATGTGATGAACACCCTTTTTTTTTCCGCTCAAACTCTCCATGCTACCCCCTCGGTTCCTCTCATTAATTTCTTGTGGATGTATACTATGATTTCACGTTCTCTTATTGCTGGAGCATTATTAGTGTCAATGTCTGGGATCAGTTTTGCCAACACCACTTTTTCTGTTTGGCCGCAAGGTGAAGCGCCGGGTGCAGTTACCTCATCGGCCAAACCCGAGGTGGTTGAACGCAGCAAGGACCCGACACTGCGCGATCGCGCAGCCACCGGAATAAGAGCCCCAGAAATCACCGTGTATGCACCAGAAAAACCGAATGGTGTAGGAATTTTGGTCACCCCGGGTGGCTCTTATCAACGCGTGGTGCTGGATAAAGAAGGCAGCGATCTGGCCCCCTATTTCAACGCGCAGGGTTATACCTTGTTCGTAATGACCTACCGCATGCCGGGAGAGGGCCACAAAGAAGGTGCTGATGCGCCACTGGCAGATGCGCAGCGCGCGTTGCGCACGTTGCGGGCACAGGCTGCCAACTGGAAGCTCAATCCACAGCGCATCGGCGTGATGGGATTCTCCGCCGGCGGGCACGTGGCAGCCAGCCTTGGTACTCAATTTGACCGTACGGTAACGCCAGCGCAGGATGATATCGATCGCCTGAGTGCGCGCCCTGACTTTATGGTACTGATGTATCCAGTGGTTTCTATGCGCGATGATATCGGCCACACGGGCTCACGCAAACAGTTGCTGGGGAAGCATCCTGACGAAGCGGGTATTGTGCGCTACTCACCGGATCAGCATGTGAGTACGCAGACCCCGCCAACGTTTTTGGTACATGCCGTGGACGATCCGTCTGTTTCCGTTGAGAACAGCATGGTGATGTTTTCTGCGCTAAAGGCGAAACATATTCCGGTGGAAATGCACCTGTTTGAAAAAGGCAAACACGGTTTTGGCATTCGCGGCACCACAGGGTTGCCGGTCGCCGTTTGGCCGCAACTGGTTGATGCCTGGATCAGTGCATTGCCCGTTGACAGCGCCAGCAGCAAGAAATAACCGCAAGACATAAATAGTTACGCCGTCACAACTTCCGCAGCGGGGAATATTTCTCTATACTGGATAAAATAACAGTTCACTGAGAAACCCCATGACTGCGGAAGGACATCTGCTATTCTCCGTTGCCTGCGCTATTTTTGCCAAAAACGCAGAACTCACGCCAGCGCTGGCGAGCGGAGACTGGTGGCATATCATTCCGGGTGCGCTGCTAACCGCGTTGCTGCCAGATATCGATCACCCAAAATCCGTATTGGGGCAACGGTTACGCTGGATTTCCGGGCCTGTCGCCCGTGCCTTTGGACACCGAGGTTTCACCCACAGTTTGCTGGCCATTGTGGCCGTCATCTGTTTTATCCGTCTGCAATTGCCTGCCGATTGGCCAATCCCGACCGATGCCTACCACGCGATGCTGATTGGCTATCTCAGCCATATCATGGCCGATATGTTGACCTCGGCCGGAGTACCCTTGCTATGGCCCTGCCGCTGGCGTTTTCGCCTACCGCTGCTCAACAGCCAGAAAGGCAACCAACTCGAGCGAGTACTCTGTCTGGCGCTGATTGGCTTTTCGCTGTACCACACTCCGCGCGCAGGTGCCTGCTACGGCTACGAGCAGGCCTGTCGCTGGTATGATTCTGCCCGCAGTCAATTCAGCCAGTTGCTGCGCTAGTGCTTTTCCTTACCACCGTGAACGCTATGCGATTTACGTACAAGATACGCAGGATTGATATAACGCAAGCCATAAGGAGCTGTTATCCTAGCGCCCGTTTTCATTTTTAGGGAGGAGACGGTATGTCCGTTGCACTATTGGCTAATATTATCATTTTTTTGGCGTTGATCGCCCTGCTTGCTTATGCCAGCCGTAACCCAACGTGGAGTCTGGCGAAAAAGGTACTGCTCGGGCTGGTTATCGGCGTGCTGTTCGGCTTTGCGCTGCATCTGGTGTATGGTGGCAATAATCCGGTCATCAAGGCTTCCGTTGCCTGGTTTAACATCGTGGGTAACGGTTACGTTCAGCTGTTACAAATGATTGTTATGCCACTGGTTTTCGTTTCAATCCTGAATTCGGTTGCCAAGCTGCACAATGCATCATCATTAGGAAAAATCAGCGTACTTACCCTAGGTACTCTGTTGTTAACCACCCTGATCGCCGCGCTGATCGGCGTGCTGGTTACCCTGCTGTTTGGCCTGAGCGCTTCAGGGTTGGTGCAAGGGGCGCAAGAAACTGCCCGTCTCAGCGCCATTGAGAGTAATTATGCGGGCAAAGTGTCCGACCTGAATGTGCCGCAGTTGATTTTGTCATTCATCCCGAAAAACCCCTTTGCTGAGCTTACTGGCGCTAACCCCACGTCAATTATCAGTACGGTGATTTTTGCCGCTCTGCTCGGTATTGCGGCGCTGCAACTGCATCGCGATGATGCAGCCAAGGGTGAACGCGTCTTGGCAGCCATTGATACGCTGCAATCCTGGGTGATGAAGTTGGTTCGCCTGGTGATGAAACTGACCCCCTACGGTGTGTTGGCGCTGATGACCAAAATGGTCGCGACATCGAATTTGCAGGATATTATCAAACTGGGTAGCTTTGTCGTCGCCTCCTACCTTGGTCTTGGCATCATGTTTGTGGTTCATGGGGTGTTGTTGGCCTCAACGGGTATCAACCCACTGCGTTTCTTTCGCAAAATTGCCCCAGTGCTGAGCTTTGCGTTTACCAGCCGTTCCAGTGCAGCTACCATTCCGCTCAGCATAGAGGCACAAACACGCCGCATCGGCGTGCCGGAATCCATCGCCAGCTTTGCCGCATCCTTTGGCACGACGATTGGGCAAAACGGCTGTGCCGGGCTTTATCCTGCCATGCTCGCAGTGATGGTTGCCCCCACCGTCGGTATCAACCCGCTGGACCCGGTGTGGATTGCCACGCTGGTGGGCATCGTGACCATTAGCTCTGCTGGCGTCGCGGGCGTAGGCGGCGGTGCGACCTTCGCTGCACTGATCGTTTTGCCCGCCATGGGCTTGCCGGTAACGCTGGTCGCTCTGCTGATCTCTATCGAACCCTTGATCGATATGGGGCGTACCGCGCTCAATGTGAGCGGTTCAATGACCGCGGGGACTGTGACCAGCCAGTTACTGAAACAAACCGACAAGGTACGTTTTGCGGCCAATGATGAGTCAGTCTTGAACCCGTCCCACACCTGATACTCAGGTGTGGGCATTCCGTCATAAAAAACCGGCAGGTCTACCCTGCCGGTTTTTTGTTTACGCAGACGGTTATACGCACAAAGCGTGATTACCGTTGGGGATTGGTGTCATAAGCTTCGCAGCTTTGGAAGCCCTTGTTCAGCACTTGCCCACGATCGTTGAAACTCACAAAATAGTTCTGTGCCGTGCCATCACGGTTTTTCAACAGGTAGTTAAAGCAGGTGCCTCTGGCATTTTTCAACCGTACTTCTGACGCGGGCGCGCCAGCAATTTGCAGCACCTGCTGTTTGGTCTGTCCGGTCTTCACTTCTTTAACCACCGGCTCGGTAAAACTACTTTCTGCACGATTGTAGGCTGAACACCCAGAAAGAAGGAGAGCCCCCGCAGCACCAAGACATATCAGTAGTTGATTATTTTTCATGTTATTACCTCATTCATTAATGGGTCACTGACAAGGCTAGATGGCACGCGGCAATTTTTCAAATCGGCATTCGCCTCCCTTTTTTGTCTCACCAGGCCCTTTTTACGCCAAGAAAAGTAATAATACGCGCGCACTGCTTGTCCTTTTTCTTCACGACGATTAGCTTTACACTCTAACCATCAAGCTAATTATTTCGCAGTATCAACAGGTTCAGGAAGGGGGCCACCATGTCATTGCAGCAAGAGATCATCCAGGCACTGGGTGTTAAACCTACTGTCGATCCCGATGCCGAAATTCGCATCAGCGTTGATTTTTTAAAGAATTATCTTAAGGCCAATCCCTTCATCCGTTCGTTAGTACTGGGGATCAGCGGTGGGCAAGATTCTACGCTGACCGGCAAACTGTGCCAGACAGCCATCAATGAACTGCGTAGCGAAACCGGCGATACGCGTTATCAGTTTATCGCTGTACGTTTGCCGTATGGCATTCAGGCGGACGAAGCCGATTGCCAAGATGCCATCGCCTTCATTCAGCCGGACCGCGTGTTAACGGTGAATATCAAGCCCGCTGTTGAAGCGAGTGAAGCCACCCTGGCAGCCATCGGCGTGACGCTGTCCGATTTTGTCAAAGGCAATGAAAAAGCGCGCGAGCGCATGAAGGCGCAATACAGCATTGCGGGCATGAACGCGGGTCTGGTAGTCGGCACCGACCACGCCGCAGAGGCCGTCACGGGGTTCTTTACCAAATACGGTGACGGCGGCACAGATATCAATCCTATTTTTCGTTTAAATAAACGGCAAGGAAAAGCGCTACTGAAGGTACTCGGCTGCCCGCAGCACCTGTACACCAAAGCCCCTACGGCCGATCTGGAAGAGAATCGCCCTTCTTTACCCGATGAAACCGCCCTTGGTGTCACCTATAACGAGATTGATGACTATCTGGAAGGGAAAACGCTCGAGGCGGGTCGCGCGGCCATTATCGAAAACTGGTATAAAAAGACCGAACACAAGCGCCGTCCTCCGGTTACTGTATTTGACGATTTCTGGCACTGATAGGCAGGCAGTAGACGCTGCACGGATGCCGGAAACGGCATCCGTTTGCTTTTGGAACAATGATAATCAACATGGATATGACCCCACAACGCGCTACGCTGGCAGGCCTGTTAGCGATTTTGCTCTGGAGTACCTCTGTCGGTCTGTTACGCAGTTTAACCGAAGCCCTCGGCCCTGTCGGCGGGGCGGCGATGATATACAGCACCTGTACGCTCTGCCTGGTGCTGTTCTCCGGATTCCCGTCTCTGCGCGGTTTTTCCAAAGGCTATTTATTGGGCGGTGGATTGCTTTTCGTCTGTTACGAAATCTTTTTGTCACTCTCCATCGGCTTTGCCGCGAATCGTGTTCAGGCAATGGAGATGGGCATGATCAATTACCTTTGGCCCAGCCTCACGCTCTTGTTCGCGGTTTTTATCAATCAACAAAAAAGCAGTCTTGGGCTATGGATCGGGGTCGCACTGGCGCTGGTGGGTATCGTCTGGATGATGAAGGGCGAAAGCCACTGGTCACCCTTAGTGATGTGGCAAAACATTCTGACCAACCCGCTGGCCTACGGACTGGCCTTTGCTGCGGCCATTTCCTGGGCGCTTTATTGCAATATCACCAAACGTCTCGCTCGGGGAAAAAGCGGCAATACCGTGTTCTTCCTCGCGGTTAGCGTTGTGCTGTGGATGCAATACGCGGCCTCATCGCGTCCACCGATGGCGTTTTCACTCACCACCGGACTGGAACTGCTGTTTATGGGCGCATCGACAGCCGTTGCCTATTCCGCCTGGAATACCGGTATTCAGCGCGGCAACATGACATTGCTGGCCACCGCATCTTATTTCACGCCGGTGTTCTCAACGCTGCTGGCCGCCCTTTGGCTGCATACGGTGCCCGATGTGGCCTTTTGGCAGGGTGTCGCCATGATTACGCTGGGTTCATTGGTCTGTTGGTGGGCAACGCGGGAAACACAAAAACAGTAGGGACTTATCGTGCTCCCTTCAGCAGACAATACCTGTTATAGTGCGTTTCACATTTATTTAACTTATTTCATCGTATTGTATGTTAAAGCGTTTTTTTGCTTACTACGCCCCTTACAAGGGGCTGTTTGTTCTTGATTTTGGCTGCGCCATCATCGCCGGTTTGCTCGAACTGGGTTTCCCGATGGCCATCAAGGCGTTCATCGACAAGCTGTTACCGGCTCAAGATTGGTCACTCATTTTACTCGCCTCTGTGGCTTTGCTGCTGGTCTATTTGCTCAACACTGCGCTGATGGCGATCGTCAACTACTGGGGACATGCGCTGGGCGTCGGGATCGAAACCGATATGCGCCGTCAGGCTTTTGAGCATCTGCAAAACCTGCCGTTCCGCTATTTCGATAATATGAAAACCGGGCATATCATCACCCATGTGACCAAAGATCTTGAAGAAGTTGGCGAAGTGGCTCACCACGGTCCAGAAGATTTGTTCCTCGCCATTATGACCTTCATAGGTGCCTTTATCCTGATGGCTACCGTACATCTGCCATTGGCGATGATCACCGTGGTCATTGTGCCGTTCATGACCTATCTGGTCAGCCGCTACGGCGCGCAGATGACCGACACCTGGCGACGTCTGTTCGGCCAAGTCGGTAACTTTAATGCGCGCATCGAAGAGAGCATTGGCGGTATCCGTGTGGTTAAGGCGTTTGCCAATGAGTCTCATGAAAAAGCGCTGTTCGCGCAGGACAATGAGAACTATCGCACCATAAAACTGCAAGCCTACCGCATCATGACCGCGAGCCTGACGCTGAGCTATCTCAGCACACGCTTGATTCAACTGATCATCATGCTGGCGGGTATATGGTATGTGATTCAAGGTGAACTCTCCTACGGTGGCTTTATTGGTTTCCTGCTGCTGATTGAAGTGTTCTTCCGTCCAGTCGCCAAGATAACCTCCGTATTGGAGAGCTATCCGAAGGGTATTGCCGGGTTTAAGCGCTTCACCCAATTGATCGATACGGTGCCTGATATCAAGGATGCCCCCGATGCCCGTGCGGTCACGCACCTGAAAGGTGATATCCGCTTCGAAAACGTTAGCTTTGGCTACTCGCCGGAAAGACCCACGCTGCATGACATAACCCTCGCTATCCAGACAGGAGAAACCGTGGCATTCGTTGGTCCATCAGGCGCAGGGAAAACCACCTTGTGTTCTCTGTTACCCCGTTTTTATGACGTAAACGCGGGCGCTATTACCATCGATGGGATTGATATCCGAAACATGACGCAAGCGTCCTTGCGCCATCAGATCGGCATCGTGCAGCAAGATGTCTTTTTGTTTGGTGGCACCATCCGGGAAAACATCGCTTACGGTAAACTGGGGGCAAGCGATGAAGAAGTGATGCACGCCGCTCAGCGCGCCAAGCTTGATGAACTGATTGCCACCTTGCCAGACGGATTGAATACCGTTGTCGGTGAACGTGGAGTGAAACTCTCCGGGGGGCAGAAACAGCGTTTATCCATAGCGCGGATTTTCCTTAAAAACCCACCGATTCTGATTTTGGACGAGGCCACTTCGGCGCTGGACACGGCAACGGAACAGGCGATTCAGCAATCACTGAGCGAGCTATCAAGCGGACGCACTACGCTAGTGATTGCACACCGTCTGGCGACGATTCAGAACGCCGATCGTATCGTAGTAGTGGATGAGGGGCGGATTATTGAGCAAGGCAGCCATCAGGCTCTGCTTGATAACAGCGGCAGTTATGCCCGTCTGCATCAGGCCCAGTTTGGTCAGGCATAACCGCGTCATCGCTATGCGGTCATCTTCAGGCGAGAGTGTTGTCTCTCGCCGTTTTCCTACCTACTCCCTTTTTTTCCCGCTTTTTTGACACTCATCGTTTCCCAACCACTAAATTGCATTTAAAATACACCAATATAGGTGGCGGGATAAGAGACGAACCGTGGCACGAAAACCAATGGGAAAATATCGCCGGCGAGAACTGCGTACCGTTCTGCTGATGATAGATCTGTATGAAAAGCACCATCCGGCTGACGTGGAGCATGCCGATCGCTATCAACAGCTTTCAGCTTATGCCACCAATCGCCTTGAGCGCTGCCAGTTCGGCGAAGAGAAACCCGCCTGTAAGCATTGCCCCATTCATTGCTATCAACCGGCCAAACGTGAACAGATTCGGGCCATTATGCGTTGGTCGGGGCCAAGAATGTTGTTGCACCACCCTATTCTGGCAATACGCCATTTAATTGATGACCACCGCCCCGTGCCGGCGCATACGCCACGGCAGGCTCCCACGACGCGGGAGCCCCAACCGCAGACCGCGAGCCCGGATCACGCCATAAAAAAAGGCCGCTGACGCGGCCTTTTTGTGAATCGCATGTAAGAACTACTCTTTGGGAGAGGCGTTCTCGACTCTGCTTTTGAGCTTTTGCCCTGGACGGAAGGTGACCACCCGGCGCGCCGTAATCGGAATATCTTCACCCGTTTTAGGGTTACGTCCCGGCCGTTGGTTCTTGTCGCGCAGATCGAAATTACCAAACCCCGATAACTTTACCTGCTCACCATTTTCCAGAGCCCGACGAACTTCTTCAAAAAAAAGTTCGACGAGTTCTTTGGCATCCCGTTTACTCAGCCCGAGCTTTTCAAACAGGTATTCTGACATTTCAGCTTTAGTAAGCGCCATAGGTTCAATCCCTCAAGGATGCTTGGAATCGCTGTTTTAGTGCCTCTACGCATTGTGATACGGTAGCGGCAATATCCTCTTCTGCCAGTGTACGAGAGGTATCTTGCAATACCAGACTGATCGCCAGGCTCTTATACCCTTCTTCCACGCCCTTGCCTCGGTACACGTCAAACAAGTTTACGCCAACTAACTGATTTGCGCCAACTTTCTTACATTCTGACAAAACTTCGCCTGCCGAAACGTTTTCTGCTACCACAACCGCGATGTCGCGACGGTTCGACGGATAGCGAGAAATCTCGCGCGCATCAGGAACCACGCGGTCTGCGACCTTATTCCAGCTCAGTTCAAACACCACAGTGCGGCCATTCAGATCCAGTTTACGTTCCAGATCTGGATGAATTACGCCAATGAAACCAACCGCTTCACCTGCCAGATAAATCGCTGCGCTCTGGCCCGGGTG
This sequence comes from Candidatus Symbiopectobacterium sp. NZEC135, assembly GCF_025962695.1. Lineage (NCBI taxonomy): Bacteria > Pseudomonadati > Pseudomonadota > Gammaproteobacteria > Enterobacterales > Enterobacteriaceae > Symbiopectobacterium > Candidatus Symbiopectobacterium sp. NZEC135. The sequence goes on from NZ_JAGFPF010000018.1 coordinate 14,584, forward strand.
CAACGCCGGGTGTGATTCAGCTTTGAACTCAATTTCCGAAAGTTTACCCGTCAGTGACAGCAGCGCTTCCAAATCACCTTTAAGGTCATAGAAGTCAACCGTCTGACGCGCCAGATCCCAATGTTCATCATAGCGATTCCCGGTAATCACGCCAGCTAACATAACATCCTGACGAATACCGAGTTTATCCTGACTATCAGGAACGAATCTTAAACCGCTTTCAAAGAGACGCAGGCGGCTCTGCTGGCGGTTTTGGTTATACACCACCGCCCCGAGCAAACCGCTCCACAGCGACAGACGCATCGCTGACATGTCGGTGGAAATCGGGCTTGGCAGAATCAGCGCTTCTTCACCAGGATGAATCAGCGATTGCACTTTAGGATCGACAAAGCTGTAGGTGATCGCTTCCTGATAACCACGGTCAACCAGCAGCGTTTTCACGCGCTTGAGCGAAAGCGCTGCTTCACGGTGCGCTGTCATGGTTAACGGCGCATGGGTCGGGATATTGGGAATATTGTTGTAGCCGTACACACGGGCAACTTCTTCCACCAAATCTTCTTCGATCTCCATGTCAAAGCGCCAGCTCGGTGCTACCGCACTCCAGCCTGTGTCAGTGCGTGTCACGCTGCAACCAAGGCGAGTCAGGATATCGCTCACCTGTTCATCAGGGACGACATGCCCAATCAAACGGTCCAGTTTTTCTCTGCGCAGCGTAATGGTTGCACGGGCAGGTAAATGAGCGTCATTGGTCACATCAATCACCGGCCCAGCATCACCACCGCAAATACTCAGCAGCAGTTGGGTCGCACGTTCCATCGCTTTGTACTGTAACGCAGGATCGACACCGCGCTCGTAACGGTGCGAGGCATCGGTGTGCAAGCCGTGACGGCGGGCACGCCCGGTGATCGCCAGCGGATGGAAATAGGCACACTCAAGCAGCACATTACGAGTTTCACCGTTAACACCGGAGTGCTCACCGCCGAAAATACCGCCCATTGCCAGCGCGTTGTTGTGATCGGCAATCACCAAGGTGTCAGCATTCAACGTGGCTTTATTACCATCCAGCAGCGTCAGGGTTTCGCCTTCCTGCGCCAGACGCACCACAATACCGCCATTCAGGCGATCCAGATCGAAAGCGTGCATCGGCTGCCCCAGTTCCAGCAGCACGTAGTTGGTCACATCCACCACGGCATCGATAGAACGGATACCGCAACGACGCAGTTTTTCACGCATCCACAGCGGTGTTGCCGCCTTCACATCAATACCTTTGACCACACGCCCCAGATAGCGTGGGCAAGCGTCAGACGCTTCTACACGGATCGGGAAAGTATCGGAAATCGTTGCCGCGACCGGCGTAATGTCCGGCGCCGTCAGCGGCAGCTGATTCAGCACCGCAACATCACGGGCCACGCCAATGATACTCAAGCAGTCGGCGCGGTTAGGCGTCACGCTGATTTCGATAGCATTATCATCCAGCCCCAGATAGGCACGAATATCGGTACCGATCGGTGCATCCTGCGGCAGTTCAATAATACCGCTGTGATCTTCAGAAATGCCCAGTTCGGAGAACGAGCACAGCATCCCTTCAGAAGGTTCACCGCGCAGTTTGGCGGCCTTGATTTTGAAATCGCCCGGCAGCACGGCACCGATGGTTGCAACAGCAACGCGCAGCCCCTGACGGCAGTTGGGCGCGCCACACACGATATCCAGCAGACGCTCACCGCCTACGTTAACTTTGGTGACACGCAACTTATCGGCATTGGGATGCTGGCCGCATTCAACAACTTCGCCTACCACCACACCATGAAACGCCCCTGCAACTGCCTCAACGCCATCCACTTCCAGGCCGGCCATGGTAATCTGTTCTGACAGTTCGTCACTGCTGATCGCCGGGTTAACCCACTCGCGCAGCCAATGTTCACTGAATTTCATAATACTGTACCCGCCTTACTTAAACTGTTTGAGGAAGCGAAGATCGTTTTCGAAGAATGCGCGTAAATCGGTTACGCCATAGCGCAACATGGTCAAACGCTCCATCCCCATACCAAACGCGAAACCGGAGTACACTTCCGGATCGATGCCAACGTTACGCAATACGTTAGGGTGCACCATGCCGCAGCCCAGCACTTCAAGCCATTTGCCATTTTTACCCATCACATCCACTTCGGCGGACGGTTCAGTAAACGGGAAATAGGACGGACGGAAACGTACCTGCAAATCTTCTTCGAAGAAGTTACGCAGGAAATCGTGCAGCGTGCCTTTCAGGTTGGTAAAGCTGATGTTTTTATCCACGATCAGCCCTTCCATTTGATGGAACATCGGCGTGTGGGTTTGGTCGTAGTCGTTACGATAGACGCGGCCTGGCGCAATAATGCGGATTGGCGGCTGCTGTTTTTCCATGGTGCGAATTTGCACTCCGGAGGTTTGGGTGCGCAGCAAACGCGTAGCATCAAACCAGAAGGTGTCATGATCGGCGCGCGCGGGGTGGTGCCCCGGAATATTCAACGCATCGAAGTTGTAATAGGCATCTTCGATTTCCGGCCCGGTAGCCACCGAGAAACCCAATTCACCGAAGAAGGTTTCGATACGATCGATAGTGCGCGTGACCGGATGTAACCCACCGTTTTCCATGGTGCGACCCGGCAGGGAAACATCGATGGTTTCTTCTGCCAGACGGGCGTTCAGCACCGCCGATTCCAATGTGTGTTTGCGGACGTTCAGCGCATCTTGCACATCCTGCTTCGCTTGGTTGATAACCGCACCCGCCGCAGGACGTTCGTCTGCGGGCAAATCGCGTAGCGATGTCATTTGCAGGGTCAAATGCCCTTTTTTGCCCAGGTATTCGACACGCACATTATCCAGCGTCGCAATATCCTGAGCCGCGTCTATGGCTGTTCTGGCATTCGCTACCAGCTCTGCGAGATGTGGCATTGCATTCCTCTTCTTCTGCCTGTATGGCCAGTTATCATGATTAGAACCAAACGCAAACAAAAAAGCCTCCCGGCGGGAGGCTTCAAGCGCTATTTTTCGTTTCTTTTCTTACGCGCAAAGCCTCCTGAGATCAGGTGCTAAAGTAAAAAAAGAAACGGAAAATAGCAGTAGTCATACTTGCGTTACCTTAATGTCAATACGCTTGCGCGTCACCAGTGTCGATGTTTATCGCCAATATTATTACCGGCGGACACGTTCAGAGTAAAATGTTACTACAAACAATACTGTCTTATTGGAAATCGGCGTGAATCAAAAGTCAATCACAACCGTTATGGATATCGCTCAATGTGCCATCAAGGACACACTGATATATCCTAAAACGAAAAGAGGGAGCAAAGCTCCCTCTTTCCACTGGCTTACGCCAGGGCTGCTTTCGCTTTTTCAACCAGTGCAGAGAATGCCACTTTGTCGAATACGGCGATATCAGCCAAGATCTTACGGTCGATTTCAACAGAGGCTTTTTTCAGGCCGTTGATGAATTTGCTGTAAGACAAGCCATTTTGGCGAGCTGCTGCATTGATACGTGCAATCCACAGTTGGCGGAATTGACGTTTACGTTGACGACGGTCGCGGTAAGCGTACTGACCAGCTTTGATTACTGCCTGGAAGGCAACACGATAAACGCGCGAACGGGCACCGTAGTAACCTTTCGCTTGTTTCAGAATTTTCTTGTGACGTGCACGAGCAACCACACCACGTTTTACGCGAGCCATATGCTCTCTCCTAAAGTCTTATTCTTGATTCAAAAAGGTTACTTATGCGTACGGCAGACATGCGACAACCAGGCCCAGATCTCCTTTGGAGACCATACCCTTCGGACGCAGATGACGTTTACGTTTAGTCGCTTTTTTGGTCAGAATATGACGCAGGTTAGCATGCTTACGCTTAAAACCACCTTTGGCGGTCTTTTTAAAGCGTTTAGCGGCGCCACGTACTGTTTTGATCTTTGGCATGTTAATTTCCACTTCGCATTGTTGATATAATGAATCAGCTAAGGCGAACAAAACCCGCGCGATGCGGACACCGCACGGGTTCTATTACTTGAATGCCTTACTGTTTCTTCTTCGGTGCGAGCACCATGATCATCTGGCGGCCTTCGATCTTCGTAGGGAAGGATTCGACCACTGCCAGTTCACTCAGATCGTCACGAACGCGGTTAAGCACTTCGATACCAATCTGTTGGTGCGCCATTTCACGTCCGCGAAAACGCAGGGTGATTTTGGCCTTGTCACCGTCTTCCAGAAAGCGAATCAGGTTGCGTAGTTTGACCTGATAGTCGCCATCATCGGTACCAGGACGGAATTTGATTTCCTTAACCTGGATAACTTTTTGCTTCTTCTTCTGTTCCTTGGTGGCCTTACTCTTCTCGTAGAGGAACTTGCCGTAATCCATGATTCGGCAAACCGGCGGCTCGGCGTTAGGACTGATTTCAACTAAATCAACACCTGCTTCCTCGGCTTTCTCTAACGCTTCATTCAGACTGACAATGCCAATCTGCTCGCCATCGACGCCTGTTAGACGTACCTCTTGCGCGCGAATTTCTCTATTGATGCGATTAGGACGCGCCGGTTGAACTCGTTTTCCGCCTTTTATACCTTATTCCTCCAACTGATGAAGACTACGGCTGCGAATTTCTTGTTGCAGCTGCTTGATCACTTCGTTAACGTCGATGCTTCCCAAATCCTTGCCGCGACGGGTGCGAACGGCCACTTTGCCCGCTTCCACCTCTTTATCACCGCAAACAAGCATATAGGGAACACGTCGTAAAGTGTGCTCGCGGATTTTAAAGCCTATTTTCTCATTTCTCAAGTCCGCTTTTACACGAATACCTGCATCTTGCAGTTTTCGCGTCAATTCACTGACATATTCGGACTGTCCATCGGTGATATTCATCACCACAGCTTGCACCGGCGCCAACCAGGTTGGAAAGAATCCAGCGAACTCCTCGGTAAGAATGCCGATAAAGCGCTCCATAGATCCCAATATCGCGCGGTGAATCATCACCGGCACCTGACGCTCGTTGCTTTCGCCGACATAAGAGGCGTTTAAACGGCCCGGCAGTGAAAAGTCGAGCTGCACCGTACCACATTGCCAGGCGCGATCCAAACAATCGTGCAAAGTAAATTCAATTTTCGGACCATAGAACGCCCCTTCACCCGGCTGATAATCAAACGGAATCCCGTTTTCTGTCAGTGCAGCCGCTAAATCGTGCTCAGCGCGATCCCACATCTCATCGCTACCGATGCGCTTTTCAGGGCGGGTGGAGAGCTTAACGACGATTTTTTCAAAGCCGAAGGTGCTGTACATGTCGTACACCATCTTGATACAGCTATTCACTTCTGCACGAACCTGTTCCTCGGTACAGAAGATATGGGCGTCATCCTGCGTAAACCCACGCACGCGCATCAATCCGTGCAAGGAGCCTGACGGTTCGTTACGGTGGCAACTGCCGAATTCGGCCATACGCAGCGGCAAATCGCGGTACGATTTCAACCCCTGATTAAAAATCTGCACATGCCCTGGGCAGTTCATCGGCTTGATGCAATATTCCCGGTTCTCTGAAGAGGTCGTGAACATGGCTTCTTTATAGTTTTCCCAGTGGCCGGTTTTTTCCCACAGCACGCGGTCCATCATAAAGGGACCTTTCACTTCCTGATACTGGTACTCTTTGAGCTTCATACGCACAAAGGCTTCCAGTTCACGGAATACCGTCCAGCCATCGTTGTGCCAGAACACCATGCCCGGCGCTTCTTCCTGCATATGATACAGGTCGAGCTGTTTACCAATTTTACGGTGATCGCGTTTTGCGGCTTCTTCCAGACGCTGCAAATAGGCACCCAGCTGTTTTTTGTCTGCCCAAGCCGTGCCGTAGATACGCTGCAACATTTTGTTTTTGCTGTCGCCGCGCCAGTAAGCACCCGAGATTTTCTGCAATTTGAAATGATGGCAGAAACGCATATTGGGCACGTGCGGACCACGGCACATGTCGATGTATTCTTCGTGATGATACAGACCAGGACGATCGTCGTGGCTGATGTTTTCATCCAGAATGGCGACCTTATAGGTCTCGCCACGCGCAGCGAACACATCACGCGCTTCCTGCCAACTGACCTTTTTCTTGATAACGTCGTAATCTTTGTCGGCCAGTTCATGCATGCGCTTTTCGAGCAGATCGATATCTTCCTGCGTCAGCGTGCGATCTAGATCAACGTCATAGTAAAAACCATTATCGATGACCGGGCCGATCGCCATTTTGGTATCCGGCCACAGTTGCTTGATGGCGTGTCCCAACAGATGCGCACAAGAGTGGCGCAGAATCTCCAGCCCCTCTTGATCCTTGGCGGTAATAATCGCCAATTGTGCATCGGCGTCGATCAGGTCGCTGGCATCCACCAGTTCACCGTTAACGCGGCCCGCGATACAGGCTTTCGCCAGACCCGGACCAATATCCAGTGCCACATCAAAAGGAGAAACGGCACGATCGTATTGACGCTGACTTCCATCAGGAAGCGTAATAACAGGCATTCTAGTTCCCTTATTCACAGTGGTGACCCACACGAAAGATCACGTGCGAAAATGAATTCATTTAGTTTTCAAAACATTGTGTAACCATCTAACCAACCGTCGTTAAATTGGTACACCTGGCACAAAATCAAAATCCCACGAGGTGTGGGATAGGTGACGAACTTTATGCTACCACCATTAGCAGGGATGAACCAGTCACTTGCCGCGTCCGCTAGCACGTGGAATATCCGCATTTTTCCCGCCTATCGCTACCCATTTGTCTTACCGATCACAAATAACCACACAATTATCATGGCAATAACCTCGTTTTGTTAAGCAGAACACTTTATTTAACTAAAGTCAGCGGTACGCTTCCGCTACTATTGGTGCCTGAAATTGGCCCCAACAGACAGATTACTTTATACATTTACGCACAAATACATTGATAAAAATACCGAGGATGAAACCATGAAAATGAAGTTCATACCCCTTGTTGTGGCAAGCCTTTTCGCTGTGGGTGTTCACGCTGCCGATGGAGCCATCAAAGACGGGACATACCGCGCTGAAACCGTTAATTTCGATGATAAAGGGTGGAAACCGTTTATCGAAGTGACTTACAAAAACGGGAAAATTGCCGCCGTGAAATTTGACTACAACAGTCAAAAAGACGGTCATCTGAAAACCACAGATGTGGAATACAATAAGAAGATGAAGGCAGCAAGCGGCACTAATCCTAACGAGTATACGGTCAAACTGGCTCAGGGATTGGTAGAGAAGCAAAATCCTGAAGGTGTGGATGGCGTGACCGGTGCCACGCACTCCAGCGAAGATTTCATCGTGCTGGCAAATGCAGCGGTTGCCAATGCGAAAGCAGGCAAGACAGACGTAGCAAAAGTCGAATAATACCTCACTGCATTTCATCGCCGGTATCAACATAATGACCCCGGCGATGAGGCGAAAATCCGCTTAGTCCCGCTATTCTTTCACGCCATGCGCCAGCATTTCTGCCGCCTTACGACGCTGAGACAGGTAAAAGCCCAACCAGATAACGCCCACCCAAACCGGGATTAACAGTACAGAAATTCGGATACCCGGTGTCATGAGCATGATGACCAGAATGGCGGCAAGGAAAAGCAAGCACAGGTAGTTGCCATAAGGGTAGAAAATCGCCTTGAAATGGGTCACTACGCCGCGCTGATCCATCGCACGACGAAAACGCAGATGCGCCACACAAATCATGATCCAGTTAATCACCAGCGTTGATACCACCAGCGCCATTAGAAGCTCAAACGCCTTGCCGGGCATCACATAGTTAATCAGCACCCCCACCGAGGTCGCCAGCGCAGAAAGCGCAATGGACCGAACCGGTACACCGCGCCCATTGACGCGAGATAACCAACGCGGCGCATTCCCCTGCATCGCGAGGCCAAACAACATGCGGCTGTTGCAATAGACCCCACTGTTGTATACCGACAACGCAGCAGTCAATACCACCAGATTCAACACATTGGCGATGGCGTTACTGTCCAGCGCATGGAAAATCATCACAAACGGGCTACCGCCACTTACCACGTTCTGCCACGGGTAGAGCGACAGCAGAATGCCGAGCGAGCCAATATAAAAGATCAGAATGCGGTAAACGACCTGATTAGTCGCTTGCGGGATGGAGCGCTTTGGATCGGCTGCCTCAGCAGCAGTGATTCCGACCAGTTCCAATCCACCGAAAGAGAACATGATCACCGCCATCGCCATCACCAGGCTATTGATACCGTGCGGGAAAAAGCCGCCATGCTGCCACAGGTTGCGTACCGTCGCCTGCGCGCCACCCTGCCCGCTGAGTAATAACCAGGCACCAAACCCGATCATACCAAGGATTGCCAGGACTTTGATGATGGCGAACCAAAATTCGGTTTCACCATACACCTTTACGTTTACCAGGTTGATGGCATTAATCAGGACAAAAAATACCGCCGCCGATACCCACGTGGGCACATCAGGCCACCAATATTGAATATAGATTCCAACAGCAGTGAGTTCAGCCATGCCCACCAGGATAAACATGGCCCAGTAGTTCCAACCAGCGAGAAAACCGGCAAAGCTGCCCCAATATTTATAAGCAAAGTGGCTGAACGACCCAGCAACCGGCTCTTCAACCACCATTTCGCCCAACTGGCGCATGATCAGGAAAGCAATAATGCCCGCGACACCATACCCCAACAGCACGGAAGGCCCCGCCATCTGTATGGTCTGCGATATCCCTAAAAACAGCCCCGTCCCTATCGCACCGCCTAAGGCGATTAATTGAATATGGCGATTCTTCAATCCCCGTTTTAACTCCAGCTCACTCTCTACCGCCATGTTGTATTCACTTTTCCATTTGCTGTTTTGATTATTGTACGCACGCCGTCAGGTTGCTGGCGTGCGTTATGTAGAAGCAATGCAGACGAGCGCCCAAGCCATTGCAATCAGTCTTAACGTTCGGGAATCACGTTGAATGCATCAAATTCTGGCGTGGGTTCAGCCGATGGGACCAACACGGCTTCAGGCTCAGACGGCGTGATAGCCGCAGTGGCAGGCGCTAGCGATTGGAGCAACGCGGTTTGAAGACGTTGCTGTTCCAAAATGTCTTGCAGCAGGCGGATCTTTTCATTGGCACGGACACTGGCGCGATTGACAAAAAACCATATCAGCGCGGCAAACAGCACCATCAACATGATAAAAACAATCTGTAAAATATTCACAACAACCCCAACTCATACTCTCAACCCAAGCATATCCAGGTCATACTATCACTTCGTAGCCGCCCACGACTATTACATCCTGCTCATGAACTGCCTTTCAGCCGAGACTGCCTGATGGCAGCGAGCGATTGGATCTGTTTTCCTTCAGTATCAAAGTTACCCTGTGCCAGCCAATCGCGAAAATCCAGCTTGCGTTGTGACCATTCGGTATCCAGCAGGGAGAACCAGGCGGTATCACGCGTACGCCCTTTATAAACAATAGCCTGACGGAAAATGCCCTCAAAGGTAAAACCCAAGCGCAGGGCGGCACGGCGCGACGGGGCATTCAGGCTATCGCACTTCCACTCATAGCGACGATAGTGCAGTTGTTCGAAGACATAGCCCATCAGCAAAAAATGCGCTTCTGTCGCAAGTGGCGTGCGTTTTAACGCTGAAGAAAAAACGACAGAACCGACTTCGATAACGCCATTGCTCACATCAACGCGCATCAAAGAAAACGTGCCTACCGCATTATCGGTACGTGTGTCGATAACCACATAGCACTGGCTATCCTGCTGCTGTTCTGTCGCGGTCAGATAAGCACGGTACTCCTCTTTGTCACGAAACGGGCCGACAAACAGATAGGTCCAATCGCGTCCATCTGGCGCAGCGGCGTATGCCGTATAGAGCGCATCGAGGTGCTGTTCCACACGTAATGGTTCAACCCGACAAAAACGCCCGGTGAGCGTAATACGCCCTGGGAACGCACGCGCTGACCATAAAGGAAGCGCTTCGCCGACAGGCTGCCCATAGCGGTTCACATGCTCTGCCATTATTCTCATCCTCCAGATGTTAAAAAACCCACCGTCAGGCAGGTTTTTTGGAAAGCAATCGTTTGTTCAGCGAAAGACGGTTCAGAACGGATAGTCGTGATAGCCCATCTGCTCGGAAATATTTTTTGCTGCGTGATGCAACATGGCAACATATTCGTGCATGCTCTCTTCTGCAAAGCGAATGGTGGGGAATGAAATACTCAACCCGGCAATCACCACGCCGAAACGGTCAAAGACGGGCACAGCGATGCAGCGCAAGCCTTCTTCCTGTTCTTCCTTATCTTCCCCATACCCTTGCACACGTACGGTATCAAGCAAAGGCAACAGCTCCTCAGCGCTACCTACCGTATGCGGCGTGCTACGAGTAAATTCCACTTTGCTCAGAATTTCAACCACTTCGTCACGATCGCGCCATCCCAGCAACACTTTACCAATGGCGGTACTGTGCAGCGGGTTACGACGACCAATGCGAGAATACATACGCAGGTTGTACATGGAATCGATCTTGTGAATATAAACGATACCATCTTCATCCAACGCACCGAGGTGGATAGTTTCTTTCGTCAGCGCGGACAATTCGCGCATCTGAATATCAGCACTACGAATCAAATCTACGTTTTGCAACGCCTTGGCGCCCAGTTCGAACAACTTAAGCGTTAACGAATACTTCTCGGATTCGCCTTCTTGCGCGACATATCCCAAGGACTTCATCGTTTGCAAAAAACGGTACACTGTACTTTTAGACATCATGACGCGCTGGGAGAGTTCCGTAATACCGATCTCTCTTTCCTCACCTAATGCCTGCAAAATACCAAAAACTTTCAAGACGGACGACACGGAATCGGGCTGTTTATCTAAATCTGCAATAGCCATTTTTTTGGGTACCCTACTCAGTTTTTTTTGTTTTAAAAAAAATAGAACGATGGTTTTAGTATAAAGGGAACACGCTGATTATGGCAATGAAACAATAACGATAATCAAGGGACTTGCTTATTATTAAAGTTATTATACCCGTTACACTTCGCGCTACGCTGGCGTTAGCGACACTCACTGACCCGAATCACTTATCTCTCGAAGCTTATCGGACCTCGCTCGCTGACAACCTTACTGCAACACGAAATATTCAGGGCTTATTCTATTCGTCACCGAGTTCACCGTGACGAATAGAAGAAACCCCATTCCGTTGCCGGGATGGGGTTTTGGGTTTACTTCCAAACTGAATCAGGTACGGCGGCAAGATACAGGGCTGGTTTGCCATCCACATCCGAGGTAAACAGGATGCGTTTATTGTCCGGCGTAAAGGAGGGATGCGGGTGCGTGACCTGGCGATCGCCTTCCAACACTTTCCACGAGGTGTTGTGCTGTGCAACGCGGTGCTCTTTGCCGGTTTGCAGATTAAACACATACAGGAACGGATCGTTTTCGATTTTGTAACCACCGTCATCTTGTACATCGACCGGTGCATCGGAACCGTCACCCACCAGGAGCGTGCCGTCATAGTTACTCATCAGGTGAGAACATGGCGGCATAACGCGCAGTTGCGTATCTTCCAGCGTAACCGGGTTGATGCTGCGGATATAACGATTGGTGTCATCTTTCAGATAAGACACATAGATCATGGCAGATCCATCCGGCACCCAGAATTCGTGCGTGCAGCTCTCACCTTCCGCATGCTCTTTGACTTTACGCATGTTGCTGCCGTCTTCGTTGATAAACCACATACGGGCATCAACCAGGTCATGTGGACCTTCATGACAGAACGCGACGGTGTTGTCATCGCCAGGACGATAGATCGGGTGACCCAGCCAGCGTTTTTCTTGCAGAATAGTCTGCGCTTCGCCGGTTTTCAGATCGATACGGATCAGGCGGCAGCACGGATTGGTGAAATAGAACTCCTGGAATTTTTTCCAGTCGGTCAGCGGCTGCCAATCTTCTTTCTTGATTTCGATCCCCACCATCTTGGTGCAATCGGAGTTGGCAACCCAAGTACCGTAACCTACCCACTCATCCGGTACTTGATAAATTGTGGTTTCTTCCAACGTGTTCAGATCGACACGCATCAGGTTACGGGTGTTTTTCACATAATACAGTGCATCGTCTTCAGGGGACATGAAACCACCAAAGGTGTTGTCGCCCTTGCCTTCCGTCAGCTGTGTCGCTTCCTGCGTGTTCAGATCCAGCAGGTAGTAGTTCCAAGGGCCATCAAACGCGCCGCCGAACAACAGTTTGCTTCCATCATTGGAGAAGCACTTCTGGTAGAAATAGTTGCGATGGCAAATAACATCGGGAGGCGTTAAACGCACCACTTCGGTGCCGGTTGCTGCGTCTTGATAGGTATGAAACGAGAGGGGAATCTTTTTGCCTTTGGCCATCGTAAATCCTTAGAACATATCGAAAAGAATACGGCTAGCACCAGCAGTTGACACAAGTCTTGCGACTTACCGTCACCCTGATGCGATAGATCTGTAATACCAGCATTATAGAAACAATGTTTCATTTTTCCGTGATCACGGTTTTATTTTATGAAACATTCTCCTGATTTTCATCCCCTGTTTTCCCTGTAAAAAAGGAATTTATGCTATCAAGACAGAGGTATAGAGGATAACACGTTATTGCAGACAGGGAGCCCGTAATGGACTCCCTGTTGTGGAATGGTTTGTTTTTGCGGAAGTTTTATTTCAGATAAGCGCCGCTACGCAGCGCTTCAATACGCTTATCCAACGGCGGGTGCGACATAAATAACTCACTGAAAGATTTTGATTTGCCGTTGATGCAAAATGCCATCATGCTGCCTTCTTCCTGCGGCTCGTAGCTGGTTTTCAAACGCTGCAATGCGGCTATCATCTTCTCACGGCCCACCAGTTTCGCCGATCCCGCATCGGCATGGAACTCGCGGTAGCGAGAGAACCACATGGTAATGATGCTGGCCAGAATACCAAACACCAGTTCCAGCACCGTTGCCACGGCAAAATAGACCAGCGGGTTACCGTTGCTGCTTTCACCCTCGTCGCGGTTGCCAGAAAGGAAACCGGATGCCACCTGAGCGATCAGGCGCGAGATGAAGATAACAAAGGTATTCACAATGCCTTGAATCAGCGTCATGGTGACCATATCACCGTTCGCCACGTGGCTGATTTCGTGGGCAATGACTGCCTCGGCTTCATCACGGCTCATGTTTTGCAGCAAACCGGTGCTCACCGCCACCAACGATGCATCACGCCGTGCCCCCGTCGCAAAGGCGTTAATATCGGGTGCGTGATAAATAGCGACCTGCGGCATCGCAATGCCTGCCTGCTGCGATTGAACCCGCACGGTTTCAAGCAACCAACGCTCGGTTTCATTACGCGGTTGTTCGATCACTTCACCGCCCACCGAGCGTAGCGCCATCCATTTGGACATCAGCAGTGAAACGAACGCACCACCAAAGCCAAACAGGCCAGCCATGATCATAAGCCCCTGGACACTGCTGGACCGAATTCCCGTCAGGCTGAGAACCAGCCCGAATACCAACATCACCGCCAGGTTGGTGATCAGGAAAAGCGCAATACGCATCATAACAGTCTGATTTCCTCTCTTAAGGGATTAACATCACTCACAACACGATGGTATGGGTTATCACGCCGTTTTCAAGCATTCTTAATCTTCCTATGACTAAAACGACATAACTTTACATTTTGCAATAACCTAGCCCGTAGCGACACGCACACAACCGTTCGGTCTGTCATCGCACCGGAATCATACCCGTGAACCCGCGCCATAAAAAAGCCCCCGGGTAAAACCCAGGGGCTCTGCATAATAAGGTATTTATGCCGTTAGTACAGCGTATTATCCGCGGGCATGCGCCACTGTCGCAGGCATATCGGGTTGCGTGCGGATATGCTTGGGCGGTTTGATCCACAGCGCAATCAGCAGTGACAGCGCTGACAGTACCGCGATCGCAATAAAGGTAGCATGAAAACCGCCCAGTCGTGCCGCAATGAAAGAGCCGGACAATGCACCGATACCAAATCCCTGATAAATGACACCATAGTTTTTACTGTGATGTTTCAGACCGAAGAAGTCGCCGACAATGGCCGGGAACACGGTGATATTGCCGCCAAAACTGAAAGCAATGGCGCTGACACAGATGAAAAACAGCACGGGCGACAATGGCAGGAAGGCCATAATCGTCACTGCCAGTGCAGTAACCAGCAGCGTTCCGCTAACAACGCGCAGGCGGCCGACTTTATCTGACATCGCTCCCAGCACAATACGCCCTACCGTGTTGAAAATAGCGATGGCTGACACGGCGTTTGCCGCCATTTGCCTGTCCATACCCGCCATTTCCACGCCGATGTCTTTTACCACGCCAATCAGGTACAAGCCGCTCATGCACGCCGTAAAGAAAATCACAAACAGCAGATAGGCTTCTTTGGTTCCCAACATTTCACCCAAGGTAAAATCCCGCGTACCGTAAGTAATTGCCGTTTTTCCATTAGCCGCCTGCGTTGGCGGCTCTTTCAGCAAGGTGCTACCCAGTCCAATCATGACCATCGCCATCAGCCCCCAGTAGAAAAAGGCATGAGATGCCCCCACTTCTGCGATCAGAAAGCTGTTGATGTATTTAAATACCAGGCTTCCTGTACCAAATGCCCCGACAGAAACACCGGCAATCAGCCCTTTGCGTTCAGGGAACCATTTGATCAGGTTGGACAGCGTGGTGATATACGCGGTGCCATCGGCAAAGCCAACCACAACGCCCATCAGCAAGTACATCCCCATCAAGGAGGTCACCCCTGAGCTGGCCATTAATCCCAGGCCCAGAACGATACCAGCGCATAGCGTTAAACGCCGAATGCCAATACGCTCCTGCAATTTGCCGGCAAACAGCGTTGCAAACGCCAAGCTGAAACTGGTGATGGAAAACGTCGTTGCCACGGCGCTGAGCGACCATCCGTAAATATCGACCAGCGGTTGGTTAAACAGACTCCAGGTGTAAATAGTCCCCAGCCCCATTTGCGCGATGATCGTACCCAGTACGATCTGGATGCGACGTGTTGGTTTGGCATTCATAGGCCGACCTCTTAGTAAAACGGTTCCCGGAGGGAACATCAAAGAAGGTAAGCAAAATGGGCTATGGTACCGGCACCGTAGACCACCCGCTTACGTGTTGCGGCCAGTCTACAAGGGGCGTGACGTGAAAAGATCGCATCAGGAATGAGATGCCATCAGAACGGAATGAAATGCCGTTACAGGCGCATCAATGCACGAAAGGTCTTTACCTTACTGCGGCTCACGGGCACTTCAAATTCCAACTCGTGCAACCGCAGAATATACGTGTTATTGAACCAGGGAACGATTTCGCGAATTTTCGTCAGGTTGACGCAGTAAGAACGGTGGCAGCGAAAAAACACCGCTTCCGGTAATCGGCTACAAAACTCGGTGATGTTCATTGGCATAATAAAGGTTTCACGCCGGGTATAGACCAACGTCACTTTTTCCTGCGCAGCGGCATAATAGATTTGATTGATGTCAGTGACGATAATGCGCTCATCTTTCATCAAGTTGATGGTGTGTTGGCCAATGCGCGAAGTATTCGCGGCGCTGTTATTTTCCGGCACAGGGCCGGATTGCCGTAACTGCCAGGCATTTTCCAACTTTTGCAGCATGGTGACGATACGCGCCTCATGATACGGTTTGAGAATATAGTCAAACGCATCCACTTCAAAGGCTTCAACCGCGTGTTCCTTATACGCCGTGATAAAAATAATGTACGGCTTTTGCGCAAACTTGCTGATATTTTGCGCGAGGAATACCCCATTGAGCGATGGAATGTTGATATCAAGAAAGATGGCGTCAACGTCGTTTTGTTGCAGGTATTTAAGCACATCCATGCCGTCGTCAAACGTCGCCACAATCTCAATGTCGCTGTGCTGGCGAATCAGATAATTAAGTTCTTCCTGCGCCAGGAACTCATCTTCAACAATAATGGCTTTCACCGCTTATCTCCTGCGACCAGCGTGGACATCACATTATTTTCCGGCACCCTACCCGCAGCGTCAGCCGCACGAGGGATATAAAAGACAATTTCCGTACCCGGTTCCAATCGACGAATGTGCAGGCCATCGCCATAAAGCAATCGCACACGGTGATGCACATTAAGCAGACCGATTTTATTACCGGGTACTTCATTGCGCGCCACACGCTCAATCGTTTGCTGATCGATACCATGCCCGGTGTCAGTGACAGCCACGCGCAATCGATCTCCCAGATCTTTTACCGCTATCACTACGGTGCCCTTGCCACGGCAGGGCTGAATACCGTGCACAATGGCATTCTCCACCAGAGGCTGAATCAACAGGCTAGGAATTTGATAGGCCAGATCGTCATCAATGTCGTAAATCACCGTGAGCTTGGCGCCAAAACGCGCCTGCTCAATGGCAATATAATCACGAATCTGGTACAGCTCTTTTTTCACATCAATCAACGCGTCATCGTTCAACTCAAGGTTGTAGCGCAGATAGCGTGACAAATTGATCACCAGCTGACGCGCGGTATCGGGATTAATACGGATCGACGATGAAATAGCATTCAACGCATTAAAGAGAAAATGGGGGTTAATTTTACTCTGCAAGGCTCTCAGTTCAGCCTTATTAGCCATATCACGCAGTTGCTCGGTGCGAGAAACTTCAATTTGGGTTGACATCAGTTGCGACAAACCGACGGCCATCACCTGCAATGAGTAAGTAATTCTGTGGGCATGGCAATAATAGATTTTTAGCGTCCCCGTCACCTGTCCATGCTCGAGTAACGGAATGACAATCATCGAATGGATTTCTGGCGTCAGGTGCTGTTCATCATTATTTTTAATGATGATTTTGCCATCGTGAATCACCTGCTGCGTCATAGGACTAATAATGTCATGACCAATGTTGTATTTTTCTTCCCCGACGCCAACATAGGCCAGAATATGCTGTGTATTCGTCATGGCAACCGCATCGGCATTGATTTCGGTGCGAATAATACGACAGATCGCAGCCAGTGAATGACTGTTGATATTACGGAAATAGGGTAGCGTTTTATGGGCGATATCCAACGCCAGTTTCGCTTGTCGCGCGGCGATCACCTCTTTTTCATTCGCCACACTCTGCACCAGCAACACAATCAGCCCGATACAAACAGATCCAGCAATCATCGGCACCGCAATCTTGGACACGATATCCAATCCCAGCGCGGTAGGCGTTGCCCAAAGCACCACGAGCAGCATCGTCAGCGACTCACACATCATGCCGCCCAAAATACCGATGCTCCACTGTTTCTCTTTCTTCACCTTGCGATTGATATAGCCCGCCGTCATTCCCGCGATAATACTGGTAATCAGACACGGAACGGAGGTAATACCGTTGATATCGATCAGATAGCGGTGCACACCGGCAATGGTGCCGGTCGCGATACCCACCCAAGGGCCAAACAGAATGCCGCCCGACATCACGGCAATCACCCTGACATTGACCAGAGAGCCTTCAACGTTGATGCCCGAATAGGTGCCAAATAGCGCAAACAGGGAAAAGATAGCGGTGACCGCTGCACGTTCGCGTAACGAGTGATCTTCTTTTTGCAGTAATTGACGAAATTGTCGGGTTCGCGTTAAAAAAAACAGGCAGATCAGCATTAACGCAGCGCGCTCGAACACCGCCAGTAACATTTCGAAGATTTCGTGCACAACTCATCCCACATCAAACGCAGCACAAGTCCACCACTATAGAAAAAATGTGATCTATATTCCATTTTTTGTTTGTAAGTGGTGGACTCAATAACGGATAGGAACTGGGTTAGCGGGATTAAGAAGCCATCTGTGCGCGTAACTGCTGAGTGAAATCGTCTGCCATCATGGGATGACCAAACAGGTACCCCTGCGCCTCTTCGCAGCCTTTATTGCGCAAGCGCTCACATTGCTCCATGGTCTCCACGCCTTCAGCAATGACGTTAAGGCCAAAACTTTTGCCCAGATAAAGAATAGCGCGCACGATTGCCGCATCCGGCGGCGAATCGCACATGGCGCGCACAAAGGTTTGATCTATTTTAAGCCGGGTTACCGGATAATTTTTCAACATGCTCAACGACGCGTAGCCCGTACCATAATCATCAAAAGCAATACCAATCCCCGCATCCCGCAGCACTTTCAGCGGCTGCAACATGTTTTCGTCATAGCGCAAGATGATGTTTTCTGTAATTTCCAACTCCAGCGAACCCGCATTAAGCCCGGTGCGCGCCAGCACCTGTTCGATCTTTTGCGCCAGAGTGCCCGAACGGAACTGGGCGCTGAATAAATTAATACTGATACGAAAATTTTTGGTTCCTGCGTTACACCACTCCGCCGCTTGACGACAGGCCGTTTCAACCACCCAGTCACCGATACGTTCAGCCCAAGGGCCACGTTCCAACGCCGCCAAAAACGCGCCGGGTCCCAGCAACCCTTTTTGCGGATGGCGCCAGCGTAATAATGCTTCGGCACCGATAATTTCATTGGTGATCAAATTGACTTGAGGTTGATAGAAAACCTCAAATTCACTCTGTTCGTAGGCGCGGATAAACTCCAATTGAAATGCATGCTTGGCTTGAAAGATCTCACGCATTTCACGCGTGAAAAAGCGGTGGCAGTTGCGCCCCTCCGCTTTCGCCTGATAGAGCGCTAAATCGGCGCTGGTCAGCAAATCCTGCGCAGTAATACCATGCATAGGATAAAGCACTGTGCCTACGCTGGCGCTGATGTTGATCTGGTGTTCTTCCACGATCATCGCCTGCGATATTTCCTGGATAATGCGCTCCGCTGTCTCAGCGGCGAGTTTGTAATCGCTTACGCCGGGCAGCAATACCGCAAATTCGTCGCCGCCCATCCGCGCCACGAGATCCCCTGCACGGACGCTAGATTGTATCTTCTTCGCGACGCTGACCAGTATTTCATCACCCCGAGCGTGCCCAAGGCTGTCGTTCACATCTTTGAATCCGTCCAGATCGACCATCATGACACAAATGGCAGGTTCATCTTTCAACGCCTGCTCCAAACTGGAGGTCAACAGCGTTCGGTTTGCTAACCCTGTTAGCGGATCCATGTGCGCTAACAAAAACAAGCGTTCTTCGTTGCGTCGCCGCTCGGTGATATCACGCAAAATGGCCCCGTAGCTCACGGTAAAGTCATCTGCCCACATGGAAACAGAAAGTTCTACCGGAATCAGGGCACCGCTACGGCTTTGAACGTTCAGCTCAACGGTGACACCTTTGATGAGGGCTTCCTTGTCACTCACCACGGCGTTGAATTTTTCGATAAACGCCTTGGGAACAATCGTATCAATGTTATTGCCAGTAATTTGCGCACGAGAATATTCGAGCATTTTCTCCGCTGACGCATTCCAAAATGTGATAATTCCCTTATCATTCACACAGATAATTGAGTCTGGTGAGGTGTTGGCAATATTCTCAAAGCGAACCTGACTGGCGTTTCGCGCCAATTCAAGTCGCCGCATTTCCAGTCTGTCCATTACCAGTGCGGCTAAATCCTGCATGTTATGTTCATCTCGGGCGCTCAGCGTACGCCGGGGTTTAAGGTCAATGATGCATAATGTCCCAATAGCATAACCTGATAGCGTGCGTAACGGTATCCCCGCATAGAAACGGATATGGGGCGTGCCGACAACCATGGGATTATCTTTAAAGCGCGCATCAAGCCTGGCATCGGGAATGACCATGATCTTGCGCCGCAAAATAGCATGCGCACAGAAAGAGGCTTCACGCGACGTTTCGCACACCGATATCCCCAAACCGGCAGCCAGTAACTGACGTTGTTCTTCGATCAAAGACACCAGCACGATGGGGACGTTAAACACATTCGCCGCTAAATTAAGCAAATTATTCAAGCCGGGATCGCAAAGACCATGGTCGATGCCGTATTCGCTCAGGGCAGCCAAGCGTTTTGCCTCATCTTTTGGTCTTGGTGCCTGGCTCATACAATGCCCTCTACGCTACCGATGTTCATAACGTTAAGATAATGATGCCGTGCCTGGATTACAGGTGCAGATGAATGACGTACGTCCAACGCACAAGGATACGGGGAATCCTGCAACGTCCAGTGTTCAAGCCACGCTCTACTCACTGGTCACCCGGCCCGTCCTTACACTTTTATTGCCGAAACCTTGTCTTCAAGCGTAGCAGAAATGCGTAAAAACCTGTTCAAGCGTTAATAATATGGCTGCTTTTTGTTTGCTTGGGTACATCAGGCATTAAAATTAAGGAATATTGCATGTCCTTGGCAACATTGGTAACCATGGGGCGTGATTATCATCACAGCACGACCTGTGACTCAAGGTATTGGTCTTACCTTTGCCGAGGAAATAGCGCTATTGCCGCGGCATGGAGAGGGCGCTTAAGAATATAAGCGGATGTGAATGTGGGCTGGGTGAGATAGCTGCATTGCGGTGTAACCAACACTGTAATAATACAATCAACGCCAAACATCATCACCGACAGTAAATAGCACACAATCTATTTCTTAGGCGCTACATCACTATCAGCGTTAACCGATATATTGCGCCATAAATAGAAGATATTCGCTATTTTATTTATCTCATCCCTGAGTAACGCCACTATTATGCGGGGAAATAGCTAATAGAATGCTCTGGCGTATCATTCTTTGCATTAATGGTTAAGTTCCACTCACCAGTATAAGGTACGGTAAAATAGACCTCATCTTCAGCACTAATGCTAATACTGTTGTTTTGCACCACCTCCGGTGTGGTATGCAATTCCGGTGTAGAATCGCTCATATGAATATCAAACGTATTAGAACACCGTACAATTACCGTATCACCACCAAACAGGCTAAGGCATGTGCGAATAACCGACATATTTCCTCCGCAGCATAACGTAACGTTATACCTTACTCGAATCAGTTTATATTAATGAGGCTATTTCCCAGACGACGGGATTTTCATAACACCAAAAAGTGGGTTCGTCGATTGTGATTTAGATCAAGGTTTATTCACGTTTTTACAGTCGGTCGAACCCATTAAAATGGCACACAAAACACCTTATAAATAGCAATGTTATTGTTATTTATTTGACGCATTTAAACTACATCAGCGCAACATCTTTGGCGTTACTACACAAACTCAGATAATCCTCGGGCATTATTAAAGGCATACTCGTCCCCGATTCTTTGACGCGTGGACAATGTCAGAAATTTTGGCAATGATTTGGCCACCTTATTCCCCGGCGCGCCAGTGTTATACTGTTGCACCTCTTTATTACCACCATGCAGCAAAATGGTCTGTAACAACTGTTGTTCCGCATTGTCCAGAGAACTTCCCGGTAGACTGACATTCACGGTTTGTTTCATCACGCCAGTGTCATGTTGATGCATTTTCACTGTTTCACGTTTAATTTCCGCATCCAGCATGCCAGTTCGGTCTTTACCACTCTTGCAGTTCCAACAAGGCATCGCACCAATTTCATTGGCGAGCAGGGCAACACGCAAAGCTGCTTTATAGGGTTCACCACCATCACGATGATGCGTTTTATTGGCCCAAATGGCTTTTAACTGCTGACTTAGCGTTCGAACTTTTTGTGCATTTTCTGCCGTCGGATGTTGTGATAAATAATCGCCCACCCACCCGTTTGGTGGCGCAGTTACGCTTAAATCATCGCCAAGCAGCGTTTTCATCGCCACTTCGTTATAACCATCTGCCTGTTTCCACCCGATATTGCCTATGAGCGCAAATTCGTTGACACCGAAGTTAAATGCCGCAACGTTCAGATTTACCGAGGCGTGATAAATATTGCCCTGAGCATCCCTTAACGGAACTTGTAACGGCTGCTGTTGACTCAATAGCGCCCATGCCTGCATCTGGTCATCCATCATTTCTTTTTCAGCCCCGCGCCCTCCGGTAACCAATGATGTTGATGCCAGATTCAGCGCCACCGTTTTCCCTTGCTCAGCGTCACGCAGCAACTCAGGGCGAGCAAACAGCGCGGCAGTCACCACTTCCATAGCACGCGTTTGCGCACCGAAAAAGCGCGCATCCGAATTTTTTGCCAATCCAAAAGGAGACAAGATGCCGTGGCGGATCCCGGTAAACAGCCTTTGTATTGTCCCTTTTTCACCGAGGGCACTGAATTCTGATAGCCATAAATTCGTGGCATGGGCGGCTTCTTGCGAGGAAGAGGAAGCGATCCCTTTGTCATTGTAGCGAGTGTGAAAAACCCCATTTTCCCCCTGCTTCATCTGCCCGGCAGGCGTGAGCGTACACTGGTAGTGCACATTGTTATGTTGAAAACGCGTATCGATCGTTTCCCATTTCTGAGCATTGAGCACCTCACGTAAACCCGCCGCAAAGGCTTGCTTGGCCTGCGCTTTTGCTTCTGTTGCAGAAAATCCTTGATTGATAAACGCTCTCGTCAGTCCGTCTATCAATAGCGGCTTTATGGTTTTCGCTTCCTGCAAATCCTGTTTGCTAAGCGCTCTGTTTTCCGCGTGCCGTTTCTGATGCGTTTGATCCAGTAATGACGAGGGATCGCGGCCCAATGCTAACATTGCACTGGTGGCAGCGCTGATAAAATGCCCTTCTAAGACGCTCAACGTTTCTGTCGTGCGGGAGGACGCGTCTATTTCACGTTGACGTTTAACATCAGAGCGCTTTGCTGCCTGATACTGTTTAACACGTTGCGCCACGGTGCCTGTAAAAATTTTTTTCTTATCAGCCGCGATGAACAATGTCGGCCTATCATCGATTTGCACCGCGGATTTTAGATGATTCGCCCACAACGTTCTGTTATCGGCGGTTATCGCCCCCTCCCTTTTAGCACTACTATTCAGATGATTATTAACGTGATACTTCTGTTGCCTGATGCCAAAAAAACCATTAACGCCCATAAAATAACGCCTCCGCTTATTGAGCGGTAACGTTACTGACCCCTAATACGATTAACTATTATTAAACGCCCAATTCAATGATGATAGCGATCACACGCTGATGAGGGTGATAACGTCTATGTTGCGGAAGGGTAGCTTACTGACAAACCACGAACGACTTCATCCCTGAATGGTATTTCCTTAGCAAAGAGAGCGATGTAAGACATGAAGGAAAGCAGAGTGCCGCTGCAATCCTCACATCACTCAACCAGCGTCTGCGCTTTATAGATGCTCCGGTAATGCTCTAACCGAGTCTCAAAATAGGCTCTTTTTTCCGGTGGGATTTTCTGAGCAATTGTTTCAGCACATATTTCGCGCTTCTGGCTTTCCATAAAGGCGACTGTCGATGCAGCAAAATCTGCATACTTGTCACTGTATTCGAGAATCATCTTTTCAAAATTAATCATACCAACAGATCCTCCCTAGTGATCAGCACCATGCTGTATTAAAAATATACAACACCCTATGAAAAACACGTTGTAAGCAACACAGAAAAACATTGCGATAGATCACAAAGTAAGCAGTCAATTTTCCTATCACGCGATATGCAGGTAACGCTGGATGCCACGTTCCTAAATGCCGTATAGTTTGTCTTTGCTGACAGGTATAGAGGACATACGTGGTGTTGCGGCATTCAGTCACATCCTCCAGGATTCGTGCGATCGGTTACGATCCCGATAAACGCATATTGGAAATCGCCTTTCATAACGGTGAGATTTATCAGTACCTAGATGTTCCGGAAAGAATTTATAAAAAATACATTTCCGATGCCGTGGTTTCGAAAGGCCGGTTTTTCGATGGAGTGATAAAAGGGAAATTCTTATGCCGCCGAATGGCCTAGTGGGGCCCTAGGCATTTTTTCAGTGACAGACAGTCTGAGTAACAAAAAGGCAAACGGGAGCTAAGCTCCCGTTTGTTGGTTAACGCTGTTGCTCACCAAGCAAAAACCTGGTGAACGACAATTACGGCTGCTTACCGATGTAAGCCAGGATGCCGCCGTCAACGTACAGAATGTGACCGTTCACGAAATCAGACGCGTTGGACGCCAGGAATACAGCAGGCCCCTTCAGATCGTCGGTAGTACCCCAACGTGCAGCAGGTGTTTTTGCAATGATGAACTGGTCAAACGGATGACGAGAGCCATCAGCCTGAATTTCACGCAGCGGTGCAGTTTGCGGCGTAGCGATGTAGCCCGGGCCAATACCGTTACATTGAATGTTGGCTTCACCAAATTCAGAACAGATATTTTTGGTCAGCATTTTCAGGCCGCCTTTTGCCGCAGCATATCCCGCGACAGTTTCACGACCCAGTTCACTCATCATGGAACAGATGTTGATGATTTTACCGTGACCTTTTTTGATCATGGACGGCAAAACGGCCTTGGAAACAATGAAAGGCGCGTTCAAGTCAACATCGATCACTTTACGGAAATCAGACACTTCCATTTCAAGCATCGGAGTGCGTTGAATGATACCGGCATTGTTGACCAGAATATCAATCACACCCACTTCTTCTTCGATTTTCTTAACCGTCGCGTTTACCGCAACTTCATCTGTTACGTCAAAGACATAACCGTGCGCTTTCAGACCAGCGTCTTTATAAGCGGCCAGGCCTTTTTCGATTGCATCTTGTTTGATATCGTTAAAAACGATTGTCGCCCCAGCTTCGCCCAATGCGCTGGCAATGGCAAAACCAATACCGTAAGAGGCCCCTGTGACCAGAGCCACTTTACCTTCAAGAGAAAACTGCTGCTGATAATTACTCATTTAACCATTCCCATATCGATTTAGCGAAGAGATTAAGAGCGATATGATTCACATCATCGCATCTCTGTAATCGCCCCTTCATACTTCCGTCATCTGATACCGATCAACCAGAAGCGCGGCGCTTACTGTGAGGCTACTGCGTTAGAACAACGTAATCATATCCAGTCCTAGAGTCATAAAATACCACACGCACCACAAAAACGAAACATTGTTTCATTTTAGAAGCAACGATATTTTGTGAAAAAGCTATGGAGATCAAATTTTCTAGCGCGTTGTTCCACATGACTGCCCCCTCACCCGATTACGCTACCTGACCTTGCAAAGCACAACATCAATAAAACCAGAGCGCCATCGAAGAGATTCGTAAAGAACATGCAAATTGACAAAATGATGAATGAAATCGCTGGATAAGCGGAATACCTTACCTCTATCATATAGCGGGTATGAAGGAGGAGTGCGCCGTTTCCTGAAACCTTTAGGTCAGGCAGCTTACTGGAGTGAGGACATACCCCCAGGTATCAGGGTTTTCGTCCCAGTGTGCCGCTTACAGAAAGTCTGTTTCTTTATGCGATACATCCCTTTCTTTTTGTATACTGCGTATAGGAACATCATGAGTTCGAGCGTTCGTTTTTGCCCTACCTTTTTCCACCCTCGTTACTGGCTAACCTGGTTCGGTGTTACGGTACTTTTCCTCTTGGTCCAACTACCCTACCCCGTGCTGATTCGCCTGGGTGCCCTCTGTGGTCGATTGTCGCGACCGTTTCTTAAACGAAGAGAAACCATCGCGCGCAGGAATCTTAAGCTCTGCTTCCCAACGTTAAACGACGAAGAGCAAGAAAGGCTTATTGCCGGCAACTTTGCGTCATTGGGCATGGCACTGGTCGAAACCGGGATTGCCTGGTTTTGGCCCAACGAGCGCATTCGTAAGCTGTTTGACGTGCAAGGTTTACAAAATCTCCAACGCGCACAAGAGAATAAACGCGGTGTAATGGTGGTTGGCGTGCACTTTATGTCGCTGGAGCTGGGTGGTCGTGCCATGGGCCAATGCCAACCGATGATGGCGATGTATCGCCCACACAATAATCGCCTATTGGAATGGGTGCAGACCAAAGGCAGAATGCGTTCCAACAAAGCGATGATCGACCGCCGAAATCTGAAGGCCATGGTCGCGGCCTTACGCCAGGGAGAAGCTGTCTGGTTTGCTCCCGATCAGGATTACGGTCCGAAAGGCAGTACTTTTGCGCCCTTCTTTGCCGTCAGTGATGTAGCAACAACCAATGGAACTTATGTCCTTTCCCGTCTGTCCGGTGCGGCTATGCTGACCATCACGCTTATCAGAAAGCCAGACCTTACTGGCTATACGCTAATCATTGAGCCTGAATTACTGGATTACCCAAAAGACGATGAATCTGCCGCAGCAACCTACATCAACAAGGTCATAGAACGCGAAATATTGCGCGCACCTGAACAGTATCTCTGGGTTCACCGACGTTTTAAAACACGGCCGCAGGGTGAAAAGTCACTGTATATATAATGATACTGCCAAGGACATAAGGAGAAATACCAATGAGTAAAATCACAATGATAATGATTGTTGTGGCTATCGTTGTAGGCGCTGGCAGCTATCTGGGATGGTGGTAGCAGAGAATCCGTAGACGATACGGGCGGGCGGTTATCATTGCCCAAAATATAATTCCTTTCTTTAAATCCAAATCAGCCCAGCGATTACCGCTGGGCTGATTTGCGTAGTACTGATTAACACTGTGGTTTTATATCCTGAATAATTTGTCGTTATTTTATTTAAAATCGACCATCATCTGTTGTGGTATAGATAAATGACGAGTGCTACTCACACACAAACCAATATAATCAGTAAACTTTGGTGGTTTTGGCATCCCTAAACTTAATAGTTTATGATTATCAAACCGAACATTTAACTCAGCAAATTGCCCGTATAAATACATGGCTTTGAGCATAATTCGCTCATTGCAGGGGCCAAAGATTTTTTTCAAATCTCGACGCATTGTTAACAAAACATCATAACTGACCTTGGCGTATTTATCACCAACTGGCTGCCGCTGCATAGCATCAGCTATTGCATTATCAATTTCTTTAAATTGAACACAATGTTCATCCCCTGCCGAAATATGAACAATCTCGCCATTGGGCAGATCGCTATTAAGGAGCATGATTATGGCTTGAGCACAGTAATCTACGGGGATAACATCAATGCGATCTTTCATCGAACACATGAATTTCTGTAACATCAACCCCATATTGAAAACCCAGAAAATGCTGCTGGACGGTTTGCAACCGTGTTTGGTGTGACCAACAACGATAGAGGGACGCGCAAATAAAAGTGGCATTTCTGGGCAATGCTTGCGCATTAGTTTTTCAACCATCAGCTTCGAGTGCGTATATTCAACAAAATGGTTCTTACTTTCAATAAAATGGGTGTCTTCAGCAACAAGCGTATTGGGCTCTGGCGTGCATGACATAGCCGTACCTACATGCAGAAACCGCTGTAATCCCTTCACCTTCGCCATTCTTCGGGCTAAAGCGAGAGTACCATCAACGTTAACCTTCCAGATCATCGGGTTCTTACCAAATGACGCAATGGCTGCACAGTTAATCACATGCGTTATGCTATCTAACCGAGGATCATCTAAATATAAATCGGGCTTACCAAGATCCCCTAATAATATATTACCCTCCGTTATTTTTGATAATTTATTCTCACTGACATTGAACTTTCTCATATTATCATGAACGCGTCTGACAGCATCACCATAAGAGTCAGCACGAACAAGAAGAAGTAAATCACAGCTAAGGTTATTATTAATAATATTTTCCAGTGTAGCCCCACCGACAAACCCTGTAACACCAGTAATTAATATCTTGTTCATTTTTTCTCGCAGACTCACTTTTTCTAAAAAAACAAATAGTGTAAATACCCACATAAATTTAATAGAACGACACCATCTGCTTACAAAGTAGCAATGTTTTATATAGCGGTGGCTATATCAGACTTATTTATATCTCGGTGAACACCAAGCAGTGTATATAAACGCCATACATTGCTAAGGACTACACCTTAGTCAGCGCATCCTGAATTTTATCTTTTGTAACATATCAATTAGTACCTACCAGACCTATTAGCTATTAGGCACAACAATCTTTCTCTTTCTACCCCCGAATCGATGATAGATAGAAATATTACACAAGCGTTATTAAACGAAGTTTCAATAAATGCATTATTATTTAATCCTTGTGGGTATTACAAAATGTGCAGGTTGTGTTATCCACTTGATCTAGTGGCATTTATAACGCAAACAGTCATTATGGATATCTTACTTGGATTCGATAGCTCTGTTACTGACATCCATGCTGGATGCACGGCCAATTCCAGTCTCAATCTCATCGTGAGAGTGGTTATCGGCAACAAATCAGGATAATTTATGAACACTTTTTTGAGAGGGGCTTTGGAAAAAGGTTTTCAGAACAAAAAATAAGGGGCCAAATCTGGCCCCTATTGTTAATCCACACTTAACAGCGGATTACATGTTATCGATGATGCCCTGAGAAAACTCACTACATTTCCGCAACTTAGCGCCTTCCAGCTGACGTTCGAAATCGTAGGTCACGGTCTTGTTCTTGATCGCGCCTTCCATACCTTTAACAATCAGGTCGGCCGCTTCGAACCAGTGCATGTGGCGCAGCAGTAGTCCGAAAGCGAACAGATAACCACATGATTTATTTAATGAAAAATACAAAATAGCGCATTATTTAAGGGCAACTTTTCAAAAAAATTTATCCTTATAAAACAGTGCTCTACTTTGTATTTTACTGAACGTTTTTCCCTTCAAATTGATTACTTTTCACCCTTTAACACGTCTCACGAGCCGATAACACATGTCATCCACTGCTTTCATTATTTGCTTGATTCTCGCTGCGGTTATGATGACCGTGCATCCGTTTTTTGCCGTGCCGTTTGGGATCGCTGTATTGGTGATCGCGCCTTTCGTTGTTATGAAGGCGAACAATGCACCATAAATCCACTCGAATAAAACAATAAATAACGTTAATTGAATGGATGATTAAGAAAAGTTATATGTAATGGCATTATAATCCTGTCGTTTAAGCGTGGAAAGCTACGATATTTAATATATGTATACATATAAAAGGGGTGGGTAATGGATAAAATTTTATTTATATGTATTTTAGTTCCGTTTATAAATTACATCACTCCAAGATTTAAATTTATGTTATCTTCAGTTGTGCTGTTGTTTTTTATGTTTTTCGTTTTGTTTTTAGTTGATTTTTTAATTCAAAAACAATGGGACATCCGCTGCATAAATTTTTTACATGTATTTTCATACGCATTCATTTCTTCAGCTATATACCTTGCTTTTTTATGGTGTAATCGTTCAAAAAAGGAGTGATGAAAATGAGAGAGTTAACTGTCAATGAAATTCAATCAATTAGTGGTGCTGGTAATGATTCTTATGATCCAACCTCATTAATCGTTGGTATCGGGACTACACTTATGAAACTGCCAACGCCTGTTGGCGTAGGTGTAACTGTAGGTACTGAAGTTTTACTTCAAGCAAAACAACATTTACCAGTAAGCACCCCAGTCCCGGTTATGATTGGTCCAACCTGGAACGGCAGTGGAAATAACACTCGTATACCTGAAACGGTTGGCCCAACATGGAACGGTAGTGGCAATAGGCAAATACCGTGATTTTTTTACCCATGGTTCGCAACTAACGTATTAGCTTGCTAAAATTGAACACAGGTTTCCTTTGCTTCTTCAAAGGTGTAGAAAGCTCCGAGTGTTTGCAGCACGCCGGGGCTTTCGCTTTTTAAGTTAAGGATTCAATCGAAGTACGGATGCACTCTTTCTACTGCCTGTTGATACAGCTTATTGCGCTGCCCCATCATGCGATCGATACGTTCGCGTTTCTCTTCTGCGTTCAGCGTGCGGTCAATACGCACCATCTCGATACGGTCATTCAACTGTCGGAGCGCCTTCTGGGTTCGTGTCAGCGCCTGGCGTTTGGACAGTAACCCGCGATTGTCTTCTTGTAGCGCACGCGCATCATCGCCGCGCCCCTGCTCTCGGTAAGCATTAATCGTGCGGCTAATCTGGTTAGCCTGACTCATCATGTGATAGAAATCATCGGCAAACTGGGTGGACTTGGCCGGATCAGCACCGCGCAGAAAGGATTTAATCACCGGCAGCTCATCCAACCGTAACGCGGGCGTTTCCCCTGCATCGGTGAATTGCCGCGCCACTATGTTACTGGCCCCCAGCACGTAAGCGCCCAGCGTGCCGGTATAACCCTGCACGATATGATCGAGCATCTTGGGTGATAGCCCCGTTGCCTGCCCGATACCACGCATCAGCAGGCTGGTCTGATCGTTGTAGCGCGCTTCAGCAATCAGGTTGCTGTCCGCCATGTTTTCGATTGGACCACCACGGAAGAAGTCATAATTCACATAGGCTTCAGCAATCGGCTTCACTACCTGTGGGATTGGGTTGAACGCCATGGTTTCAAAGAAATTACGTGCCACCATCTTGCCAAATTTACCCGGCGTATCCTCGCCGCCCAACATACGCACGAAACGCTCCGGCATCGTGCCGAACATCAGGCCAATCCAGGGTTTGCATGTAGGCGATTTCATCCGCCGTGAAGTTGTTTTCACGTCCTTCTGCCATCAGACGCTCGGAACGGTGACCAGCAATCCATTTGAGGAAATTTTCACGCTGGCTGCCCAGCACATCAAAAACTCCCATCAGTGAGTCTGCTTTGCCGGTACCTGGTTCATTTTTTCCACACCACGTCTCAGGCCAAACGCGGTGATGGTGTCACGCCGCGCACTCTTACCATGCGTTTTAGTAAGGCCAGGGATAAAACAGGGTTGAGTTGGGAGAGTGGCACGCCGCCCACTTTTCATGAACAGCGCTCGCTGGCAGAACGGCTTTACCGTGAACAAGGGGATGTCGATACCCGGCATTTACTGGGGCATAAATCGCAGCATCAGACCGATGCCTATAACGATGACCGTGGTAAAGATTGGTTAACAATTCAGGTGAAGTCGGGTTGAAAGGCGATTACTAGTGCGGTGATTTTTTATTCTATTTTCCTAAATCATTTTCCTAACATTTTCCTAAATGAAAATCGTTGTGTTAAAAACCAGCGGCAGCAAAGCGCCCCCGCCGATCTTTATCGCAACAATACGATTACATATTGTCGATGATGTCCTGAGCAAACTCACTACATTTCCGCAGCTTAGCGCCTTCCAGCTGACGTTCGAAATCGTAGGTCACAGTCTTGTTCTTGATCGCGCCTTCCATACCTTTAACAATCAGGTCGGCCGCTTCGAACCAGTGCATGTGGCGCAGCAGTAGATAAAAATTATTTTCGTATCCAATTGATTTATTGGTAAATAATTTATGTTTAACATCAATTTACGTGCAAAATCCTGCTCTTCTAACCCACTGTTTTTACGAAAGATATTTTTCATTTTGGAGAACGCTTTTTTATGCTGCGCACTGTCATGGGGTGTCAGGGGTCGGAGGTTCAAATCCTCTCGTGCCGACCAAATAATCCCAAGAAAACCAACCTTTTACGGTTGGTTTTTTTATGCCTGAAATTTGGCGATGGTAAAACAATGGTAAAATGATGGTAAAACCCTAACGGGATTCACTTCATTTTATAGGATAGAATCTGTTGATAGACGATCATAATGGACATGACGCTTCCCATGAAAATAACAGAATTCAACGGAACAAGAATCTGCGTGCTCGCTGACAATGACAAGCTGACACAGTGCCCAGAAGGCTCCTACGCAGTGATTGAGGATTCAGGTTTTTATGTGTCGCTACTCGTTATGGGTAACGAGGCATGGACCATTCACCCCGACCCACTCCCTACTCTTGAAGATGCGCTCGACCTTATAGCCGAGCGCCGTGGGTACTTCGTCTAGCCTGCTGCGGTGTTGCAGTAAACATTACTGTGCATCACCTTCGGCTTTGATTCCTCACGTTCTGGCATCTGCACGCGCACCGAGATGAATGTGTCGCGGGGAATGTCTATCGGGTCGCCGTTCGCGTAGCCCTCAATCTCGTTGCGAGCGAAAGGGGGCGCGTCCGGGTGTGGCCGGTGATAGGTCCGAATGATGATAGAGCCGTCAGACTCAACGCCATAATCATTCCAGATACGTTCCAACCCGTTGCGACACTTCGGGCAACTGATACCTCCCTCGATACCGCCCCAGGCAAGATCGGCATTCAGGCCCAAACAGCCAGAAATGCGGTATACGCCTTCGCTTAAGCGTTCAGTAGTGACGCCCTCGGCTTCGCTGGTAAGTTCGCTGGTGCCATCTGCAAATAGCTTCACAACCGGGCTTGCTGTTTTCCAGAAGCCGTTGGAGTCAGCCACGGCGTTTATCCCTTGAACTAAACCTGTGAACGCTCCCGCAGCCGTCCCTGATGGAAACGGAAAACGAATGCTTTGCTGTCCAGTCCCTGAGCCTTGCGTTATTCGCTTTAGAAGCGCAACGTTTGGCCCTTCATAGTCAAGTTCTAAGAATCGCCCTAACGTCCCTGATGCAATATCTGTTTTCTCAAAAATTAAACCGGGCGCATTTCTTGAGACTCTCGCCTTTTCTGAAAATATTTTAACCCCGGCGATTGTTTGTGCGCCAGATGATAGGATTACTTCTCCGGGGTCGCCTGCTACCGGCAGGACTAGTGAGGCTACTCGCTGCCCGGTGCTATTAGTGCCGTTGCGCCCAATAAAAGTAAACACCGTACCTGTGCTGTTAACCTCTATGACAGTCTTTCGCCCAACGGTACTACTATCGATGGACGTTGATTCAAACCAAATCCCCGGATAACTCGCGGTTTGCACTACTGGTACAGCGGCAAATGTTTTAATTGCACTAATAGTTTGTGCGGTATCAAGCGTTGCCGGGTTTGGCAGGTTTTTGTCCGTCCATAACTCATATGAAACAGGTATCGGCCCGCCTTGAGTTCCTGCGACTATTTTAACGCCTTTTCGCTGTGCGACGGTGCTGCTCGGCGCATGATGCCCAACACTAATAGCGGCCCATGTATCTTCTGATTTAAATAGAATTGCAGGCGCATACGTTTTAAGAAGTGTTGATTCGGCCCCACCTGAGAAAACGCTTGGGCGGAACACTTGGCTACCATTTTCGGCTGAATTCATGAAGGCGATTTGCTCAGCTTCATTGGCAAATATGCGCTGCAATCCCTTCCCGCCCCACCCCCAAGCCCCGTTTATCAATAGCGAGCCTGCTGTTGCGTCAAACGGGCCTGTTTGCTTAATAAGATTTGCGCTGTCCCATACGCGAAACCATGAAACACCTGTGCCAGAAATTAGGCCGTGAAAAATAGCGCCACTGGCGTCTGTTATGCGAGCTACTACCGATATCAGAGGGTTGGCGTTGAACCGAGAAGTATCAAACGTCCATCCAGATAATGAGCCGGGAATAGGCAAATTGCTGGCAGATGCATTCGGCAATATGGCGTACTTACCGCTCGGCACTGTTCGTAGGTATGCCGCTACATCTGCATCTGCTGGCATTCTTACCGCTGTGCCACCAAGACCAAATGAACCAGTATCGCCATTTAGGACAAGTACACTCCCCACCGTCGCGTCCGTCGAGCTTGCTTGTTTAGTTAGATTTCGGTCTGTCCATAGTTCATGAACGGTTGTTGCAGAGCCTGAATTAGTACCCGCCGCAATTCTAATACCACCGGATACGCCGGATACCGTATATCCGACTGACACTATCGCCCAAGTATCGCCAGTCTTAAGCATGAGCGACGGCGCATATTGTTTAGAGTAGGCACTTACGGTGTTATTTCTAAAAACCCTACTACCAAAAGCAGCGTTTCTAGCTGAAACCAACAGCGCAGCGTCGTCCGAGTTAAATGTTTGACCTAACCCACCCCACCCCCAAGCCCCGTTTATCAATAGCGAGCCTGCGGTAGCATCAAACGGGTCAGTCTGCTTAACCCCTGTCACCTTCCCATTCAGCGCATCATCCCAAGCCTTCTGTGAGCGAACAGTGACGGTCTGGCCGTCAGGAGCGGTTAGGGTAACGTCTCCTGTGCCGGTGGCGAGCTGCTGGAAACTATCAAAGAACGTCTGATAGTCGGATAGCTGGACGGATAGCTTGCGCCCGAAGTCTGGCAGCGTGGACGGCATGAAATTGACGATGCCATAGGAGAGCCCTGAGGCGGTGGCTTCCTTCACGTTCTGGACGGTGATGATATGGGTATCGTCGTCTACGCGGTCGATCTCATAGATGCGGTCGCCGGTGGCCGTGCTGATGATAAGGGCATGGCCGCGCCCGATCCCATTGATATCCTGCTTCCAGGCTGTGCCGGTGCCGACGATAGTTTTAGTGCCCTGAACCACCGCGATGGTGCCGGTTGTGTACCATGCTTTCATCATAGATCCTCAATCGTACACGTCTGTGAAAATGTAGAACGCTCTGTCAATATAGATATAGTTGTTAGCGCCGCTTTGCCCCTGAGCTATTAGCCTTGGACGATTTATTACGTAATTCCCCGTAGCTCCCAAATGTAGGTCCCACACATCAAATCCCCCGACACTTGAATTTGGCAGCATTACTCGACCTGATGCAGTTGGTATAACAGCTACAGGTCTACCCATATCTTGTTTTACACCAGCAGCGCTGATATCAACTGCAACTGTGCGCATGTCGAGCGGCAACATATCTAGCGAGTAAGTTAACTCACCGCTTGCATTGTAAAAATACAGGCCATAGTTAGCTTTTGGCTGTAACGCCATATTTGCGAAACAATAGACCCTTATAGGAAGGGTCCCGGGGTACGATGAATTCACGCGTAAAGCATGGTATCCATCCACCT
This sequence comes from Candidatus Symbiopectobacterium sp. NZEC135, assembly GCF_025962695.1. NCBI lineage: Bacteria > Pseudomonadati > Pseudomonadota > Gammaproteobacteria > Enterobacterales > Enterobacteriaceae > Symbiopectobacterium > Candidatus Symbiopectobacterium sp. NZEC135. Next base: position 49,272 of record NZ_JAGFPF010000018.1, read on the forward strand.
CTATTTGCTGGCAGGCAACATAGTTATCTGCCGACTGATTTATGAAAAATATCACATTTTTAGACGTTGGAATTGATGTTACGAAGGCGTCGCCGTTAGCTACGATGATGCCCTTCTCGATGAAATTGAGTGGCGTAAAATCAGGACTTAGCCACAGCGATCCGTCGTCTCTTGTGATAACTGCTCCCCAAGGCATTATCACCCCCAATAGAAAACAATAATTCCAACCAGGTTGCTCCATGTGACGCCCGATCCGTTGATGGTTACGGTAGGTCCATGTTGAGAGCTATTGTGTGTCAACGATGTCGCCATGTACTTTAGGGATTTTCCAACAGGTATTGCTCCATAACTCCTGCTTCCAGCAGCTTCAGTGCTGGCCTCAAGATAAAATAATGGCGTGATAATCTGCGTAATATCTCGACCGATTCTATCAAATAGCTTTATTCCGTACATTTTCATCTCCACAACTTACGTCGGAATACTCACCATGTTTTAGCCAGCCAGATCCAACAAATCTCACCATTTGCTGTTTTTTCACCCGTACATCCATCCGGCCAAAACGGTCGAAGCGAATCTTATCAGCCTCCAGTCGCACTAAACCGCGATCTGGAAATGTATTAATCATGTAATTCACTGAACAGGAGCGGCCTATCGTACGATCATGATCTGCACATCCTGCAACACTAAGAGTACTTGCCAATAAGAACGCGACGCGTGTTGTTTTCATCGAACACCTCTATTTTGTTATTTGTCTGTGACATTCTACCCTCACCCGCAGTAGCCCCGTTATTTTCTATTTGTCCGGTCGAAAAATTTAGGTACAGCCCACGCTGTCCAGCCAAATAGTTATCTGATTGCAGGGTATCTGACAGGTACTGGCGCGTTACTCTCGCTGTTCCTATGACAGCCATATCGATGTAAACCTTACCGTCCGGCCCGATATAGAACGGCATGAACGCTTCGCCGGTGGCCGGGTTGATGATGAAGCCGAAGCGCTGCGCCTGGAACAGAATCTCAGTCTGCACCACGCTCGGGTTATTCGGATCCGTGGACATTCCGATCCCGATACCGGCAATGACGTACTTGCCGTTCGCGGGCTTTCCCTGAACCTTGAGATTGAGCTGAGCAGCAAGAGCGCCGCTCATTTCAGCCTGGGCGGTCTGCACGATACTGACGGCGGCGGTTGCCTGATTAGCGGTATTTAGTGCCTGCTGCGCGGCTGCTGCGGCGTCCGTAGCGGCCTTGTCGCTCACGGCCACCCAAGCACTACCGTTCCAACGCTTCGGGGTGTTGGCGTTGTTGGTCGTATCAATCCACAGGTTTTGGGAAAGGCGCTTTTCCGCTTCCGGCGCTGACGAGCTGTAGATCACTTCCCCCTTGTTCCCCGCTGCCGTTGCCGCGTCCTGTGCTGCCTGCTGTGCCGTGTTCGCCGCGTTCTGCGCTGCATCTGCTGACGATTGCGCGCCGGTTGCGGCCCCTTGGGCCACATCGACGCTTGCCGTGAGTAACTGTATCGATTGTGTCGTAGCTGATGTCAAATCAACAACAGCGGAATTAAGCTGCTGGAAATTGGCCTTGGTTTCGGCGGTTTCCGCCTTGATCTGCGTCATTTCGATGGCTTGCGCGCCCTGATAGTCCGCGAACGCCTGATCGATGCGCACTGCATAACCACGCGTGTCCTCGTTCTCTGCCTTCAGCTGTTGCAGCGACGTGGCGGTGGATTCACGGTCGGTCACTATCACCTGGTCAACGCGGCGAATTTCCGCGATGCGGTCCCCCTGCTCCTTGCGCTGCGCCATGCTTTGCGCGCCGTTCATGATGGCGTTGTTGATGATGCCCAGCGCGAAGGATTCGCCATCTTCAGCTTTGAGCGTATTGCTGATATCTGACTGCATGTGTTCCACATCATCTTGCAGGCGTTTGAATACCTCAGTTTGGGCGAGTTCATCCAACACAACATCTGTGATGGCACTAACATCCGTACTCGACTCCCCGCGTATCCACCCCGTCCACGGCCCTTGATTACCTGACTTATCAACGATACGGGCATTGTAATAAAATGCCTGACCAGCACTGAGCCCCATTTGCTGATAGGTGCAAGTCGGGTAAGCCACATCGGCCAGTAGCAACGCATTCTGCCCATCACTGGTCGGTGAATACTGAATCTCCGTTTTCAGGGTATCGTCTGTGTCAGCAGGGAAACTCCAGTTAAGCTGGATGCCGAAAACGAGGGGCGTTGTGATGAAACTCGCCAGCGCAGGCGGGTTACCTTCTTTTCCGTTAAGCTGGGTTTCCTGCGCGTTGGCCCACATGCTGGAGATTTCAGCCGCATTAATAGCCCGGACGCGAGCCTGGTATTGTCCTGCATAAATACCTGACACTTCAAAACCCAACGCAGAAGTGCGCGCTGCATTTATCCAGTTGCCATTATCCCGTCGCCATTGAGCTTCATAAGCGATTGCGCTTTCAGCCCGATCCCACGTAACCCGAAGCGTCGTAATGTTTATGCCCTGATCGACAGTGTTGTAACTGCCAATATCGACATTTGCGGGCGCGGGTTGCACGGAAGGAGGAATAACGCTGATCGGACGCGATTCAATACGCGCACCGTTATCAATCTTGTCCCATTTATCCGGGTCATACTCGACGCCGGTGATGTCAAATGACAGACCACCATCCGCCTCAGCCACACCAACAATGCGGTACAGTTGCAAAGCCAAATCAGTGGCATCTATCGCCCATACAGATTCTGCGCTCGGCGTTTCGCTGAAGTCTGTTGTGACCGTAATGATGTTGTCGTTTACCGCCTCAATGGTGCGCCCTTCTGCTTTCCCACTCGGCAGGTTAACAATCAGACGCTCACCAATGACCGCAGACGATACGCGATCAAGTGTGATGTTACGTCCGGCAACCGCACTGATGCGACCACCCAGGGGACGCCCTGCCAGTAACGAATCAGCCACCCCAACAATCGAACCCGGCACCGGAATATCGCCATCCAACCCCATTGTGTACGCAATGGCCCGATCCGCATCATTGGTGTGTAAAATCCATTTACCACGGCGGATCGCCTCCGTCTGGCGAATACAACCAATCGCCGTCACTTCGGCCTGTTTAATCCCGTAACGTTTAACCAACTTGTTATCATTGACAGCTTCAACGGCATCCTGATAACTGTTTGCGGGATCGGACCATGACACCATGGCCTGGCTATAATGTGTTTTCTCACTGGCGTTGCTGTAGGTGAATTTCCCGTCTTTCACGTTGGCGCGCGTCACGATGTAATCAATATCGCGCGGCATATCTGCGATCACATTCATCTGGTTGTTGCCCCAGAACGTGGCACCGCGAAAGATGGCAGCCAGATCGTTGAGCACGGTCCAGGCTTCTTCCTGCGACTGGATATACACATCGCATAAAAAACGTGGTTCAGTGCCATTACCGCCTCGACCATCCGGTACTAACTGATCGCAATACTGTGCAATCTGATACAGCGCCCATTTTGAAACGGAGAGGTTTTCAGCCTTGATGCGGTTGCCAAGGCCAAAGCGATCGCTGATCTGGATGTCGTAATACACCCAGGCAGGGTTATTGGTGAACGCCCACTTAAAGGTGCCGTTCCATGCCCCGCTGTAGGTGCGGGCTACCGGATCATAATTTGAGGGAACGCGGATAATGCGTCCGTCGGGCTCACAGGAAATAACCGGGATATTCTGAAACTGTTTCGCATCAAACTGAACAAACAGCAGCGCGGTTTCCGGGTAACGTAATTTCGCATCAATGATTTCCGTAACGGCATCAATAACCATTTTATCGGCAATGCGGTTGCTCGTTGAATTCGGCGTAATGCGGCGCACGCGGATTTGCCAGCCGGTTGTTGCATCAGGTAAGTCAATACGGTGGCTACGCTCATATTTCGTCGTAGTCTTACCGTCGACCGCTGTTTTCAGTAGTTCCTGATAGCTGCCACCGTCCGTAGCCACATCAATCGCATACTCAATGCGATAACCGCCAACATCACCGTTATCGTACTGCTGCTGCAACGCAGACCAGGAGAAACGCAGTCGCACAGCTGAAAGTTGAGTATTGGTGAGCGATCGCACCCAGGCTATCTGGCTGGTTAATTCTGTGCTGACGGTAATTTCATTCTCAACGCCAGGAAAGCCGGGGATGTAGGATTGATCGGGCGTACCGGAGCGAAACTCCCACGTCACGCCTGAAAAGTTAGCATTACCATTAGCATCAGTGACCGGCGTACCGTCCAGAAAAACACGGGTGCCATCCAGCCCACCGCTAAACTCACCCTCACCCAGCGCCAACAGAATTTTTGCGTAGGACGTGGACTGAATAGAATCCGGTGACTCAACCGGCGTGCGGGCATTACCGCCGCCACCTTTACGACCACGAATCGTCATGAATGCTCCAGAAATAAAAAAACCGCTCAGAGCGGCTTAAAAGTGTGAAGGGATAATGATTACTGTTGGTCTTCTGCGTAAATACCCGCAGAGATAATCGCGCCACCGATTCGGCGACGGCCATAGAGGATCGGCACCGGATTACCCTGAGCAATAGAGTTAACCGGCCCCCCAAAAGCGTAGGAGGGTTTGTTGTCGGGAGATTCACGCACTGAAAGCCCCCCTTGCATCGGTGTGAGCATTTGAACTATCCCGCCGATCGCCATCGATATTCCTATTGCCCCCACCAAATCGCTCGCCCATAATGCCGCACCCCAGGGGGCGAAGGTTCCGATGGCTAACAACGCGACGCCGAGGATCGTCTGAAACACGCCCGCTTTTTTGCTCCCGATGATTACGGGCGCAATGCGGATTTCATGGCTAATGCTGAAATCCAGTTCATCACGCGCAAGGTTTCGCTTGCCGTCAAATACTGCGTAAGTTAATCCCCGCGCCTTGCTGGTCAGCAGAAACTTTTCAAAGCCGGGGATGACTACGCTTAGCGCCTTAATGGCCTCCTGTCGGCTTTCTACTGCCAGTTTATGAACGCGCCCAAACGTTGTGCCCAGAACGCCATAAAGGCGGATGGTTTTCAGGGGTTGATACTCAATGGCTACCGGCATTAGCACCTCCCGTATAACGCAAGCGGGTTATGGTTCTGTCCAGCCAGTAGCCGCCATAGGGGACTTTTTGGCTCAACTGGTTGTACATGTGATGGAGCATTTCACCATTGCCAACATAAATTCCTGCGTGGTTTGGCTCGTTGGCTCTCACCTGCATAATGATTACGTCACCGGGTTGTAGCTCACCGCTGACAGCAGTAAACCCCGCCTCAGCGTAATGTTTCATGTAAAGGTTTTCGCTACGGTTCCACCATCCATCAGCGCGTTCAAAATTGGGCAGCGTTATGCTTCGCTCCAACAGATACCAGTCACGCACAATGGTATAGCAATCCCAGATGCCGTGCACAAAAGGACGCCCCAGCAGCGGCTTGACACCCTCCGCAGGCATAATGGTGCGAATATCTCCCTCCGGCCAACTGGCGATCACCCACGGCAGTTGCGACACATCACATTCAGCCTGATCAACATGGCTCGGTTGTGTGGTGGCATCCGGGTGACTGTGGACAATGGCAACGATGGCCCCGCTATCTTCCGCCTCTGCGTAATCCTCCGGGCTCATCGTGAAATGTTCTTCTGGCTCCAGCGCCTGATTACGGCAGCGCACATAGCGCTGTTTCCGCCCGTTCTGGATAATTAATCCGCACGCCTCATAGGGATAGACGTGCTCAGCATGTGCCAGTATTTCTGTAATGATTAATTTGCTGAGTTTCACCATTCACCTCTTAATCAGCGCAGAGCCGGGGAAACCGCCGAACGGCAATTCAGCATCCTCACCAAAACGCGGCTTACAGCCGGTTGACAGTAGCCCCGAGCATTCATCCAACGCCGGATCGTCAACAGGGTTGCCATCCGCATCAAAATAGTTTGTGCCGGTATAACCACATGATGCCCCGCGATATTGACCACGCATGCACCAGGTGCACAGACTGTGTATCTGCCGGGTGGGGATCATGATGCCTTGCAGGTCTGCCGGGGATGACAATTTAAAGGTAACTGACTCATCATCCTCTGCGGTCTTGCTGTCGATGTACCAGACTTCTAATCGTTCCTGCGTTGGATCAGCGTCGGCATTACCTTCGGGGAAATTACGTGCATCAAGGTAGTGGGCAAACGTGGTGTGAACGCGCACCGTGGCTTGCGCCAGATTCTGATAAGCCAGACAAAGCGCGGTTATGGTGCCATCGATATTACCAACCAATAGCGTCGGGGTCGGAGAACTGCCATCGCTGGTCATTTCCAGCCCTTCAACCTGTGCAGGCCAGGCTTTGTATTCTTTACCCTGCCACCATATCGATTTAGCAAGAAGTGTTGTTTCATCACCGCCTGCTGCGGCGATTTCTTCCTCTGAATGAGGAATTGGATAATTGTGGAAATACAGTTCCGGGCCATCAAATGCGGTGCAATCCACTTCAAACAGGCGCACGCGAGCGCCCGGCTCCAGTTTTTGGGAGTCGGTGTTTATAGCCATGATTAACCTTGATTATGGATGATATGCGGTGACAAACGTTGCTGTGAGTTGAAATACCTGGTCGCCACGACTGTTTTTACCCAGCGCCGTAACGTTAAATCCGTCGGGGCAACAATACAGCCCTAACTCAGTGAGTGGGTTTACCCATTGAAATGCGGTATACCCATTATGCCGACGCAGGAACGCAATGATCGGCTGAATATGCACATGATCGCCAACAAACGTTAACGGCCAGCCCTGTGACTCGCTGTTAATCCCATCGCCTGCCCGCTGGGTATACCCATCACCGAACTGTATCGATCGGGTTCGTTGCGTAAATGCGCCCTCAGGATTTACGCGGGGGCAAAAACTGAATGTCTCGATAGCCAATTATCGTCCTCCAGAGATAGCACGGTTAATGGCTCCACCTTGAGATAAATCGCGATCACGCAATTTTTTATATTCGCGCTGGATTATCTGCGTAAACTCACGAGCAAAATCCTGATTACCATTACCCGCAACAGATGTTGTGCCGTTTTCAGTAATGGTTACGTAGACGTTGCCGCCATTATTAACGGTGGATGTATCTGGCATGATCGCCCTGACACCGAGCGAACCATTTGCAGCCCGAGTGAGCGGCATAATGGCCTCCGGCCCTGCCTCAGCAAATACCCCAGCACCTTTAGCAAAAGCAAAAAGCTGCGGCGTACTGTATACACCTCCACTGTAGGCGCTAAGCGATGGTGATTGATAAACGCCCCCCTGAGCATTGAACGAAAGATTGTTGTATGCGCCAGTTGTAAAAGCATTGCTTGATGCCGAAGCTGCACCGGAAAACGCTGATACTCCAGCACTAAACAAGCTACCAAAAACACCGCTGGCAGATTGGGCTGCGTTAGCCACAGCCATGTTAACCAGGACGTTTTGAATGATTTTCAGGACGCTCACGCCCCAATCTTTCCAGCTATTTTTATTACCGTTCAGCATTTCAGTGATGGAGCCTACTGCGCCACTCATCGCGGTTTTCATGCCCTGCGATGCCTGAGTGGCATAATTGGTAGCTTCATCAGCCCAATCAGCAAAACCGTCACTCATGCCGCCCATCCAGTTATTGCGCTGGTCATCAAGTGAGGAGTAATACATCTGCTGGTCACTCAGGCGTTTATCTAGATAGCGCTTATTCAGGGCAATGGCTCGATTGAAAAATTCGTCATCAATTTCGCCTGCCTGATGCTGACGCCGTAGCTCATCATCTTTCTGGATAAACTCGCGGCGAATGCTGATCATTTCCTGCATACGCTCACGAACGCGGGAGCCCTCACCAAATCCAATAAGGTTCGCGTCATTAGCTGCTTTAGCGTTAGCATTGGAATCAATCAGACCATTTTCGTATTCAGTAGCCTTCTTCCGTATTTCTGCCTGATCTATCAATGCAGCATTACGTAAAAGCTCCTGCTTTTGAATACTGGAAAGGGTCGATAATTCACCCTGAGAGGTTTGATACCTGATTTTTGCCAACTCAGTATTTGAACTACCCAACGCAAGTTGCTCGCGCTGTTGTTTAATCAGGCGATCATAGGTATCTACTGCCTTTTCTTCATCGGTTTTTGGCCCTTTTTTCTTTGGTTTATTGGCTTCATCATTACGAAACTTAACCTCTGCATCAGAAATATATTTTTGTCGCCAACCGCCTGAGAGGTTTAGATCGTCAGCCTCAAAACCCGCTTGCTTCCTTGCTCTTTCGATGTCTTTCAAGCCTGATAGAATCCTCTCCCTTTGCTGCTTTGTTATTGCGGATTGTTGCTTGTCATCCAGTTTAGGGAGAACGGGGCCTGCATATTGAGGATGAGAAAACATTGTCGTTTGTCGTGTAACTTTATTTAACCGTTCATACATATCGGCTAAGGAGTTTACAGCACCAGACATCTCCACAGTTTTACTTATTGACTGTTGAGTGAGATCATCAATTAGCGACTGTGTTTGTTTTCTTTTGTTTTGCATCTGCTCCAACTTGCCCTCTTCATCGGCAAGTTGAGAGGCATACATCGCAGCATTCTTGGTTGCATCGTTATAAAGCCAAGTCCCCTCGCTAGCATTTTTAGCCGCTTGGCGTGCGTTATAAAGTTGATTTGATAACTCAGAAATTTTATTTTCTTGTGCAGAAATATCGTTATCCTGAATATCAAGAGAAAGAGATGACCTTCCAAGATTAGCGTTAACTTGTGTCAGTGACATCGATTTTAGTGAGTCCCTGACCTGATCAATGATATCCGCATATTGTAAAGCAGACAGCCGGGCTTGCTCTTGCTGCTGATAGACTGCATACCAAGCGGTTGCTCCCAGCATCACAATACCTGGAATCCCACCAAGTAAACCACCGAGTGATTTCAACCCGCTCATTGCTACACTTGATGCGGATGTTAACCCATTAACAGATGCCTCAGATGCAGCTACGGCGCGATTTGAATTTATTAATGCAGCATTGGCCGCAATCATTGCGCTACGCTTTGTAGTTAAACTCTGAGTGGCTATCATCGAGGCATTAGAACCTTTCGCTACATTGGCTTCAGCAACGGCAAGGTTATACGCCGATACTGCCGCTTCCGCGTCCGCCACGGCTTTTCTCTGCACCATTTGCGCAGCGTTAAGTTGCGCCGCTGCTGCACTGATTTGCTCTTTTCTCAGATCAATGATCTTTGCGGTAGCACTAAAGGCACCGGAAGCCATGTTACCAAAATACCTAGCAGCCCCCACAGCCACCAGCACGCCCATAGCGGTCGCTACATCATCAATATTACCCGCCAGTTTATCTAACGTTCCCGATAAGGTAGCCGTCACGCCAGATGTCTGATTAACCCCACCTACCCATTGCTGGAAAGCATTTTCCACTTTAGTTACTGATCCACCAACGGTGGCTGGCATGGCCTCAAATTCTTTTTGCATTGCCCCAAGTTGGCTGATTAATGCAGGAACTACCTTATCAGCAGTCAGTTTCCCGTCATCAGCCATCGCTTTGAGGTCTTTACGGGCAACACCCATGCCCGAAGCAAGCGCACGGATAACCCGATCACCATTTTCGTTTACAGAGTTAAACTCTTCACCACGCAGAACACCCTGCGCCAATGCCTGGCTAAACTGAGTGATAACAGAACTGGATTCCTGAACACCAGCACCAGAAAGTTTAAGGCCGGTAGCTAATGCCTCCGTGACTTTAAGCGCATCCTGCGATGAGTAACCGTATTCACGTAGTGAAGCAGCCGAGCGGGCAAATAACCCTGCATTGTCTCCAAAAGCGGTTCCCGTTCTTTGGCTAAGCGCCATCAACGCAGCCTGATTACTGGTGAAGTCTTGCGTGGATGTTGATGCCTGTTTAAGCCGCGCATTAACCATGTTCCACTGGTCGGCCAAATTAATAAGATTCCCGGTAGCAAATGCCCCAGCCAGCGCACCAGTCATTCCTATCGCCGTAGACTTTACAGAGGCAAGTTGAGCATTCACTTCCGCTAGCGCACGGCGACTTTCACGGGAAGCTGCCGCAGCTTGTCGCCCACCATTCTGCATGGTTTTATAATAATCACTGCCCATGCGAGAGGCGCGAGAAATTTCCGATTGAAATGATTGTGAGTTAGCAGAAATCTTAATGATCAATTCGCGTAGGGTTGCCATTCCTCATCCTCGGAAACAAAAAACCCGCCGAAGCGGGTTAGACGGTTTTAATTAATTAGCCCTGCTTTTCGCCTGGCCTCTTCAAGGTAATCTTTTTCTGGCTCATCTTTTTTGTGCACAATAGAAATTAGCAAGTCTATTTGTGCAGATTGCTTTTCATTTATTTCTTGCAGGATTCTTATCTGTTCATTAGCTCTAACGCTACTACGATTTAAAAGATACCAGATAAACAAATCTATAATTCGGGCAATCAGGAAAACTAAAATCCATCCGGAGGTACTCATTTAAAAATCTCCATCTATGGCAAAATCGCAAACCCACACCTAATCATTATGCTGCTATTTATTTACATGCTTTAACGTTATTTTCATACGAAGCCGGAGTTAATGAAGGGATTCTTTCATACAATACATAGCTACTGCCAGAGTCTTTACCTGTAACGTCAAGTACTACGTCGTATCCGCCCATCCCTTGCGGAATTAAGATACTAATCCCGTTTTCAAGTGGTAACGATGTTACAGAGTTCCAGCCACTATCCCACCTTGCAGAAACACAAGATGCAAATTCATTAACGCTCTTGGTTGATACCCCGGAATCAATTGGTTGTTTAGAGCGAATAGAATTTAGAGACTTACACCCAGCCAACATAGATACCGCCATTACAACAGCCAAGGTTTTTTTCATATCCCCATCTCCTAAATAACAGGTGGCTACAACCTATCACCAGTTTGCGTGGGGATCTACTTAACTTGCTGCCTGAGAAAGAAACGCCTCCAGATTACCAAACGGATCGACGTCTTCTTCTTCCTTGCCTGACCAGTCGAGCATAGCGTCAGTGAGAGGCACTTTCACACCCTGAGCCCCCCAAACAGCACTGACAATCTGCGCCGCTTGAATGTCACCACGCGTATCACTGATGGGGGAAAGTTTGTCGTACTCAATCCACATCATCAGTTCACTGGCCGTCATCGTCTGGCGAATTTCTGACAGCGTGCGCCCCATGCGGAGCGCCAGCGCCATCAAAAACTGCATGCCAGGTTGAGTTACTTTTTTTTGGCGACCTCCGCATCGTTGATAATATCCAGCGCCTGCCGCAACAGACGACTGTGCACAGGGCCGTAAACGCTTTCCACTTCTTCAATATCATCAACTGAAAACACCGGCTCGCCCTCTTCATCGCGCAGGATATCGATAAACAACGTGACATCGGCGTGAAGATTACGACGGGCGCGCTCAGATATAGACAGTGTTTCGCCATCACCTTCGGTTTTCACAGCATCCTGCCAACGTAACCACGCCTCGGCAGAGGGTTCGCGTAGCGTGACTTTCACCCCTTCCCACTCCGGCACCTCGATAGCCTTCGTGAGAAAGCCAGCGCTGGGAGCCAGAGCCAGAGATTTAATACTTTTCTTTGCCATGCGTGTTGCTCCGGGTTAGCTAATGGTGACGGTGCAGGAAGCGGATGTGATTGTTACCGGGGATGGTGCCGAGTCTGTAACTTCGCAGGTATAGACGCCTGCATCACCTGATTCGGCCGCTGCCTTATTGAATGATGCAGATGTGCGACCACTGATTACGGAACCACCCTTCAGCCATTTGTAGGAATAAGGTGCGATACCACCACTGGCCGCAACGACCATTGTCAGTGCAGCCCCAACAGCCGCCGTTTTTGTCGATGGAAGATTGATTGTGAACGCCAATGGACCGGGCGCAATGTTTGTGGGCTTACCCTTTAGCCGCAGGGAGAACGTTGCGGCCACCACTCCATTAGTCCCGGAAGACCAGGTGTGCTGGCGTACTTCTGCCAGAAACTGGAAGCCGTTACCGGATGGGAAAATCACCTGGAAAGCATAGCGCGTGTCATTGTCGTAGGCATCTCGCAGGGCATCCTGCGCCGGATTACGGTAAAAGTTACCGGATAATGAAATTTCTGACTGTGCAGGCAGGCCGTTGATGTTCTCCATTTCATCCGAACACAACGTTGTTACGTCGATATCGTTTTTCTGTCCACCGGTGAACTGAATTTCTTTGATGGTACAAGTCAGATCGAGAAATGTCGCGGTATCAATACCCTCCAGCGTTGTTGGCGCTGATGAGATTCGGATTACCGTTTTCTGTGACCTTTCAAACAGTGAGGACATGGCATTCTCCAAAAGAAAAACCCGCTCGGTGGCGGGTCAGGATGGTGATGGTGTGGGGTTAGTCGATGAACTGTAGTTCTACTGTAGCCCGGAACAATGCTGTTTCAGTATCAAATTCCTGAGTGAGCATTTGATTGGCCGGTGCAAGGGGCGATACTGCGGCAATAACAGCACTGCGTATATCCCGCGCCTGGGCGATGGTTGTGGCGTAAACGTCAAACTGAACGGACGATGCGGTTTCTGCCGGACCACACAGCACATCAGCGGATAGTTGGGACACAAACGAGAACACCACCCACGGCGGCGAAATCGCTGGCTCACCCTCACTATTCAGCGGAATGATATAGGGATAAACATTACCGTTCGCTATACCGGCGATCAGAGGGTGAATATCGGTTTCGGTCATTTACTCAGCACCTCATCGATAGCACGGTTTGCGCGAGAAATGGCAGCGTTAGCGGCTTCCTCCTGCCTGACATCAAATGCAGGTCTGACAAAGGGATGCGCAGGCATATTTACCGTACCCATTTCAACAAAGCGCCAGTAAAAGGCATTGCGCGGGTTTTTCGCCTTCATGGTGTTGTCGCTGTTACCCGTTCGTGGATTAACACCGCGAATATGCACCCCAGATGAGATTTCTCCTTTTCGCCGTGATTTTTGAGTAACCACCACAACGTTTTTGCGCATTTTCCCGGTACGAGTCGGGGCGCGGGCGATAACTTCCTCCTTCAACACTTCAGCACCGGCGCGAGTGGCATCACGCAATACCTTGTTGTTTTCGGCCCGACTCAGCTTTTCCAAATCCTTGGCAATGTCATTCAGGCCGGAGAAATCAAGACCAAAATCAATCACGTTTCACCCCCTGCTTACACAATATTTCCAGTCGGGTGCACTTACCGTCTGGGATGGGTGGCCCGATAACGTCAAGCGTTAAACTTTTGAAGGGTCCATTAAGGCACAGCAACCGTGACGCTGCCGATACATCACGACGGTGACGCATCCACACACGAATTGTCGCCTCAGCAGATACCGCACCTGAAGCCACCAGCTCACGCCCGTTTATAGGTGCGACCTCGGCCCACACAGTAGCAGCATCAAACCACGTCTTAATGGGTTGCCCGCTGGCATCGCGTGTTGCGGTGAAGTTCTGGATGGTGACGCGGTGGCGTAATCTCCCGGCTTTCATGTGCCTGGCCCCCACCGGTAATCATCCAACAGGCTAAAAAATCCCATGGGGATTTCGCTCAATTGCCCTTCTCTCGTCTGTTCCCGGTTTTCATACCAATGACCAACAGCAAGCATGATAGCCAGCTTTACGCCGTCATTAACCACCATGCCTTTATCGGCATCCTCTGGCACAGATTCGTCGAACAAAGGAAGATTAAGGTACTTTTCCGCCTTGCCTCTTGCAGCCCCTGCGTACAGAGTGAGCAAAGCATCATCTGTCGCATCGTCAACATCAATCCGGCACTGCGACCGCAGTTCTTCGAGTGAGGGGATCATGTAAGTCTCCAAACAAAACCCAAGGAAGCGGGTTATTTTTTGTTTTTCTTCGGCTCTGGCTGCTCTGGCTGCTCTGGCTGCTTCTCATCCTTGATTTGCTGATCATCCTTGTCAATGGTTTCAAGAACGCCAAGTTGGTCGGCAATTGTCAGTGCTCGTTCTGGCAGTTCGCCATCCTGATAAGAACCCGCGGGAATGGTCTGGACTGTGCAACCGTCAGGTGACCACTTGAGGTCTTTGCGTAAATTAAACATGCTTCACTCCTGAGTGGTGCGGGGCCGAAACCCCGCAATTACACTTATGCGCCGATCTTCAGCAACTTGATCGCCTGGGAATCTGCCAACATGCCGCCAGTACGTTTGGTGGTGTAGAAACCCACAAACGGCTTGTTGGTGTACGGGTCGCGCAAAATGCGTGTACCGATGCGATCCACGATGGTGTAACCACGCTTGAAGTTGCCGAACGCGATCGCTTTTGCATCCGCCACGATATCCGGCATCTGCTCGTTCTCCGCCACACCGTACCCAGCCAGCGTGGAGGGTTGTCCCAGCTCAAGGCCCGGACGCCACAGGTAGTTACCTTCCGCATCTTTCAGGATGCGAACGGTAAACAGGCTGTTGTTGTTCATCATGAACTTGGCTCCGTTACGATGAACTTTGCGTAACGTGTACACCAACTTGATAATGGCATCAGCAGTTACGCCAGCGGCAGCACCAGACAGGATGTGTTGCAGCGTCCCAAATGCGCGGTCTTTATCAACATCCAGGCTCGATGCATAGGCCAGAAAACCTTTTGGTTTCTTGGTGCCGTTACCGCTGGTGAAAGCGATTTCCTCCTGCTCAGAAAATTCGGTGGCCAACTCGCTGTTGATCCACGTTTCAACATTGAAAAATGCATCGTCCAGCATCGTCTGGGTTGCCTGCGGATTGCCGTAGATTTCCCCCATGAAAGGCTCGATCTGCCCCAGCTTTGAGGCATCAGTGGCAGGGCGTGCATCCGTTTCCCCTACCCACCCCGATGCCGTTCCGCCGAGATTGACCAGTTTTTTATAGTTTGCACCACCAACCGTAATGGTTGTGGCCTCCTGGCGCATTACCACTTCGTCTTTCAGCAAAGTGAGAATGGTGCGATCCAGTTCTTCCGGTACGGCATAGCCGCCGTCCTCATCCACGCCGACTTGCAAGGCTTTACGCTCCAGATCGCGCAAGCCGTCATCTTTCCCTTTTCGCATGAAATCGATAAATGCAGCCTTATGCTCGCCTGCTTCTTTGCTTTGGGTGCCGCTGGCTGGGCGTTTCACCTGCTTCAATTCTTCTTCCAAAGCAGATTTCAGCTCATCCAGTTCAGACAACTTACCGTTTAAGGTTTCAACCTCACCAGCCAGTTTGCCCTTTTCCTGCTCAACAGCTTCCAGTCGCTTATCGTTCTTCTCTTTGAACGCATCAAACTTCGCTTGCAGCTCCTGCGCGACCTGCTCTACATCTTTCTGTTCTACTGCCATGTTGTTGATCTCCGGTTCAGAAATTCAGGGATTTAAGTGCATTCAGTCCAGCAGTCACATCAGCATCACGCTGACAGATCGCGCTGTAGCCCCCGGCCATGAATGCTTTAGCCTGGGTGCGTGAGAGCCCAACATCGCGCAGGACTCGTTCAATACTTTTCTGGGACGGGGTTTCACCACGGGCAAACGCGCTTTTGACATCGCTTACCCGCGCTTCATCGTTAGAAGGAAAGGTCACGGGACTCACTTCCCAGAGGTCGATTTCTTTCAGTAAAAACGCCTCTTTGGTGCGGTCGTATTCCCAGTCTTTGAGCACGTAACCAATAGAAAGGCCGGTTAAAGAACCGGCCTTCATATGAGCGTGAGCGCGTTTGGCGAGTGGGTCATCATCAATGAGCAGCCGCCCTTTAACGAACAGGCCAACATCATCCTCACGTATTTCGGTATAGATACCGATTGGCTCAGACATGTTGTGCTGCCACAACATCGCCGGCATGGCGCTTTTTTCTTTCCATGCCGCCAGCGAGTTTTCGAATGCGCCAGGAACAACAATATCGTCGTAGCTGTCTTTCACACCGAACACTGAGCCGTACCCTTCAAATACGCCGGAATCATCGACTGATTTCAGCTTTAGTGGTACGTCAAGACGCTGTTTTGTCTGCATTGTCATTGTCTGATTCCTGTTTTTGCTTGCCGCTTTCAGAAGGTTTTGTGGTCATATTCATCGGTGTAAGGTAAACATCACCACCCGGTCGCGGATTGCGATCTTCAAGCTCCAGGCAATCATTGGGTGAATACATACCCCAGTTGATTGCCGTAGCGTAGGCATCGAATCGAGATTTCATATCACCACGCAGTAACGCTCCCGCGTTGAATTTTGCGTAGAACGTCCCCTGCTTTGATTCTTTGACCAGACCGATATTGATGCGCTGCTCAATGCGTGTCATATAAGGCACCAGCGAATAATTGATAAAGCCAATGCCGAGGTTTTCGATATTGCTGAATGTGGCTCTGTCGGTGTTCTGCACCATGTGCATCGGCACGCGATACAAACGGCAAATCTCCTCAAGCTGAAACTTTCTGGTTTCAAGAAACTGGCTATCCTCGTTATCAAGTGCCATCGATTTCCAGTCGAGGCCCATTTCAAGGATCATCGGGCGATGCGCATTACTTAGCCCAAGGTGGCGATCCTCAAAATCTTTTTTCAACCGGGCATATGCTGCATCCGTCAACGTCTGCTCGGTACGTAAAACCCCCGAGGTTACGGCACCATTACTGAATAACCGTGCGCCATGCTCTTCCGTCGCCAATCCAAGAGATATAGCCTCGCGCGCGTAGGCGATTGGGTTTAGGCCGACCAGCCCATCGAGGGTTAGCGTCCTGACATGCCAGATGTCATCCTGCCCGAGAACATCCGTCGAACCATTTGGAAAGGTGACCTGATAAACCGGTTGCCACTGACTGTTCAACTTCGGTTGTACGCAGCCCGGATCAATAGGGAGAAGCTCAACCACTTCACCCAGCGCTTTAACCTTGTATGCGTAGAAATTCCCGCGAAGACAGAGGCAGACAATGAGCAACTCCCAGAACTCCTGGGGAGTCATATAATCGTTGGGCTTCATTGTCAGCAGCTTGTGCAACCTTTCAGAGGTTGCTTTATGTTTGCTATTGCCTGTGATTTTGTACAGATTGCAGGGCAACATGCCCATGGATTCAGCAAGCACCCTGATACAGCCGAAAACAGCAGTAAGCCGCATGGCCTTCTGGCTACTGACTCGCTTACCTGTGTAAGTGTCGTAGGTCATCCCTACGGCTTCAGCTAACTCCGCAGGGGTCGTCACCGGCGTGTCGCTTTTTCTGAATAGTCCGGGGAAAAACATCAGTCATCACCTCCACCCGTTGTGTTACGTGGGGATGACAGATATTTCGATACGATCCATGACCAGAACAGGCAGAGCGTGCCAGCAGTAATAAACCCAGCAGGCGGAAAGACCAACCATGCCCCGTAAGAAAGCAAAGCAACGCCCAACACCCCAATGAATGGGGCGAGAATCATCAGGATCATAACTGCCTCTTTATAGTGAACGGACGCCGTAACTTTCCAGATGTTCAGAAAGGCTTTCCGCTTGTTCGCCACCATTCACCAATAACCGGCTCATGGCCGTAAACAATGCGGCAGGGCCATCGATTTTGGCTTCTGGTGTCGATTTGTTGGGGAAAATGTTGTCGTTTTTATCCGGCTTAACCGTGACGTTCGACATCATCCAGTTCATGACCGGATGATTGCTGTGGTGAAAGCGCTCACCGTAGACCAGCGCTTCAACCTCTTTCATGGCTTCTGAAAAATTACGTACTGTTTGCGGAACCTCCACCAGAGGAATGCCATCCTCGGCAAGCGCCAGACTAAACTGAGTGGCGCTCCATGGGTCAAATCCTGTTTCTTTTAGATTTTCACCACTAATCCAATCAGTGAGGTCACTCTTAATCTGAGCATGGTCGATCACGTCACCGTCAGTCAGCTCTAACTTGCCGAGTTCAGCCCACTTGCGATACATCTGCGCCATTTGTGCAGAGCATCGCTCCAACCTTCCCTCGGGTAACCAAAACTTAAAATCAGCATGCACATGGCCGTTATTTGCCCGCCAGAGTTTGACCGCAGCACAAATATCGATTTTATGCGCTAGATCGACGCCCACCCACATCGGGTAAGTCTTCAGCTCGTGTTGTGGAGCAAGGTATTCGCATTTTTCCCACTTAATCATGTCCATCCAGGCAGACTCAGCGGTCACCCAGATATTCATGTGTTTGGTGAAAAAGTTAACGCGGGCTGAAACCTGCTCTTTGGCTTTCTTAGCCAGTCGCCGCAGGTCGTCCCAGCGCTTGCAAATACCCAGGCCGGGATTGGCTTTCTGCCACACCGTTTCATCAAAGGGATCGTCGTCTTTATCCAGGGTGTAGATGATGGCAAAAAACGTATCGTCCTTTACTGCTCCCTCGACTGCGCTGTTATAGCCGTGCAACACCTTGATGGCGTAATCACGCAGCTCATAACAGATGCCCTCTTTATTGAAACCCGCCGTGGTGATGCCAAACAGTAATGATTGCAGGCGGGCACCGGTTGCCGTCTCCAGAACGTCCCACACGTCACGGGTTTTGTGCGCGTGCAACTCATCGACAATGCCACAATGGATATTCAGGCCGTCGAGGTTGTTGGCATCAGAGGAGAGCGGCTCAAATTTCGAGGCCGTTTGCTCCTGATAAATAGCCAACTTGTTGAACTCAAACAGCCTGCCGAGTGTCGCCTTGGCCTTTTTGACCATGTTTTTCGCATCTTCAAATACAATGCGTGCCTGATCGCGCGTTGTGGCCGCTGAATAGACCTCTGCGCCCCCCTCGTTATCTGCACCCGTCATATACAGGCCGATACCAGACGACAGGGTTGATTTGGCGTTTTTCCGCGCCACCTCGTTATAGGCAGTGCGGAAGCGGCGTACCATCACCGGGCGGCCGCTGCCATCGTTGCGTAACACCACTTCGCCAGTTTGCTCGTCCACCAGCGGAATGACAAAGCCGAAGATATTGATCAGGATGAACACATGCCAGTCCATTAACTCGATAGGCTGACCGGCCAGATTGCCCTTAACGTGTGGTACGAATTTATAAAAATTGAGGATGTGTTGTGCGCGTGGTTCGCTGAAACAAACATTACGCGCTTCGCCATGCTTTAAATCATCAAGAAAGCGCTGGCATGCCAGGCGCACGTACTCGCAGGCAATAACATCCCCCGCCACGACACGTTCAGCGTAGCGAATACCATCAGAAACTTTAGCCATTAATCCCTCGCGTTAAGAAATTCAGCCAGCGGATCGGTCTGCTCTGACGTGCTAGCGTTTACTTTTGATCGGCTGGATGGCGTCATGCCAAATTCCTGAAGCCAACCTCGGACTTCTTTTCTGGCTTCTCGGCTCTCACCAAAAAAGTCACTCGGTTTAACTCTGACATCACCCGTAGTAGTGGTGATCTCTTTTGTCGCGCCCTCGCGTTCCAGCGCTTCTTTAATAAGTCGATAGTCAACGTAGGCGTCGACCAACATTTCAAGAGCCTTTCCATCAAGCTCTGTGAGTACGCCGATCCCTGCTAATTGATCGCCCAATCGCTTAAACCAGTACTTACCTTGCTTGGTAAAATGCTTCGGCGTTGGGGGGACCCCTTTTGTCGGTTGCGGCTCATTTTTGTTGATCGGGCGTTTTGATGGGTTACCCCTCACCAAACGTAGATGGGTCGGGGTTTTCGGTGGTCCAGACATAATCGAAAACTCCTATTAATCATCGGATGGGGGACCCCAAAAAAAGTTTTCTAACCTGCGGCGATGTGAAGAAAGGCTAGGCGGCGGTACTGGAGCGACAGGGCTGTAGAGATTTACCCTCCCCCTCCCCTTGATGAGAATAGCTATCACTTGAACCGTTCGCGCCCTGTTTTGGTGCGGTGACACGGCCAGCATAGGCTTTCGAGGTTCGAATCATCATCGGTTCCCCCATGAGCCTTGGCCTTGATGTGGTCAACTGTCTTGGCTTCTACTGCACGGCTATTGCGTAGGCATTCCTGACACAGATGATTGTCACGCTTCAGGATACGGGCTCGCCTGATTGTCCAGTCACTACCGTAGCCTCGTTCGTGTCTGCTCTTACCTTGCTGATGCTGCTGCCATCCTTCATGGCGATGCTGTTCGCAGTATCCGGAGCGATCTGTCGTTGTAGCAGCGCAGCCACGTTTGCGGCATGCGCGAGGGGTTAAGGCTGGCATAGGTCAATCCCAATAGAAATTATCGCCCAGTGTTCATTGTGCATCATTTTTAATTATACTGGCTTTGGTTCGTCCGAGAAGAAACCGCTATTGAAGCGCACAGTCAATCTACTAGAACATACGATCTACCCAATAAAAGTAAAATTAAAACTATTAAATCCTAATTTTCTCACTCAACCTTGATATCAATTAGTTAGAGCCAAATATATGCAGTACTGCAACATTGCAGTATCAAGGAGAACAATTATGACACCCGATGAAAAACGTAAAATGCTGTTTGAATTAGCCGCCACAATAACCGCTGGGCGCGTTGGATCAGCACAAATTCAACACCCCGCAGAATATATTAGGGCTGAATATGAAAGAATTTTTAAAGCACTGGAAACTGAGTGGGAGAAGGGGTACGTAAAAAACTTACGTTAAGTATATTGCCTTCTTCTCTTAGTAGAACTCTCTGCTATCAGGCCCAGAGATACGCCGCCAGTCGATGATGATCTTCTTTATTCATCATCAATTTTTACTATCGAAGCCCTTCAATGAAGGGCTTATGTGATTCCTACTATCTGAGATTGTACTCATAACGTGATACTGTTTTACCGTTTGAGTTCATCACATAGGCAATTTCATCCGGCTTAAGGAACACGCTTTGATCCATTCCTGATATGGCGAGGCTCTGCTGCCTGGGGTTGAACCCAACGCTAAGACCGCAATGGATTTCTTCGCCACCTCCTGGTGATACAACCTTCACTGTTAACATGCTTCTTCTCCTGCTTCTGACAATAAAAAAGGCCACCGTAGTGACCTTCATTTGGTTTTCTGAAATTCATTTATGACGTATGACACGCTCGACAGCAGTAATAACAACCATTGGCGTTATAACCTAACCTTTTCGCTTCCTGAACCGCTGGGCGGCATGAATCATAATTACCAAGATACTGCTTATGTTTTTCTTCGGGCATCCACTGACAACCGCTAACATGGACTTCATTATCACCGTTAGCCTGCTTATTTTTATTCACATAATAATAAGACATATATATTTCCCATGAGGTACGCCGACTATTCAGCATTGGAAGATTAACTTCATGGGTATGTTTAAGATGTGAGGCGTTTCATAAACAAGATTGCTTAGCGAAATTGTCATAGTTAAACGCTCCTCTTTGCCACCACGCCCACGACATGGAAACATGGCTAAACAACCACAACAAGAACTCAATTACGCCCCAGCCAACAACAGCACATACGACACACAGAAAAATGAAGGCGGCATTTAGATCACGGTCGAACATCGGCTTTCTTCTGTCTCGTACTATCAGCTTCACGAATTCCCGCCAGTTGGCTATTCGCCTTGTCGATCGCGGTTAGTAGTGGATCAATCCAGTAAACGGCCTGCGCATACGTCAGTCGGCAGGCGGTGGCAATGGCGCTAGCACTGGCTGCGTCAGGCTGGCTGGCAGCGGGGTGCATTGCGCTGGAACGTAAACGGTGCGTGTAGTCGAGCAACCGGCTAGCGACACCATCAGGCACACACTGGCGGCCAGCCGGGTCACGTTTGATGATTGTGCGGTAAACAATCTGCTTTTCATCGGACTGCCCTTTGATGTTGATGGCGTACTGATTGGCCTGTCTGGCTATTTCGTTGAAGCGTTGAAACTGGAACGCCTGCCCTACTATCACAACCTTTTGTCCGGCGCTGATATCCTCAGATGCTTTCTTGCCGCGTTCTGCAACATCAGCATCCCAGCGTAGCCCCTGCACGTACCAACCGAGTGCCATTCCGGCCAGCAGCGCAAGGACAGTTATTTTCCAGCCTGAGAGGATAGACATAACGCACGCTCCTTATCCCTGCGGCCAACCAGCCCCGGAAGCACTTTACCGCCACCGTATACCCAGCGAGGGAACTGCTCACACGCCGCCTGAATGTTCCCGGAGCGGAACAACTGAAACATGGTTGAGGTTTGCACCTTTGTGCAACCAGCATTAAAAGCAATGCTCACTGCTGCGCTGAACGGGGTACTCGGCAACTTTTTCCCACCGGCATATTTATCAACGCAACTTTCAGCCTCAAGGATGTTTTTCTGCCAGTCTGCGGCAATCTGCTCGTCCGTTTTACGGGTGCCATCGACAACACCATGCGTATTTCCGATCCCATCAGTCAAAATACCGGCTGGACACATGTAAGGATCACGTCGGCATGATTCGGCATTACCGATCAACTCCAGTCCTGCCTGATTGGTTCTCACCTGGCCGTTGTTCATTACAATGCTGATAATCACACCGACAGAACAAACCACGGCAGCCGCTATCTTACGTTTAGCCATTGGTTTGCCCGCCCGCTTTGAGATTGAATTCCTTGCGCTTGTAGTACCAATTCAACGCAAACGTTCCGAGAGTGCACAGCATGCCGACGATGATCGCCCAATCACTGAGTGTTAATCCTGCAATCTGATCGCCAAGCACGGTGAATTTGTCCTCAATAGATGCGCCCCACGCCTTTAGAGACGTTCCGGCAGTGGTTAGCGTCGTGCCGGTTGTGTAAGCGGCCCTGCTCGATATTTTGCTCATGTCAGCCATAGCCTCACCTCCCAACAGGGATGGCGCTGTGTGATTTAGAAAAAAGAAAGGCCCGACAAAGCGGGCCTGAATTAAAATGATCTTTATCAATCACTTTCGTATGTGATTAAATAATAGGCTTACTATTAGTGTTTCTGTTCTCAGTCGCTAAGGTCCAAAATGAATTCTGATAATCCAGGTAAACTCATCTGGCATGTGGCCTGTGATGAGTCAGGTATTGATGGTCAACGTTACTATGGCTTCGGCAGTTTATGGATGAAGTATCAACGCCGTGGAGACTTCGCGAGGATCGTTCGTGAACTGCGTGATAAACATAATGTCCACGATGAAATAAAATGGCAAAAGGCACATAACAAAAGAAATACTGCGTTCTATCACGAATTGATAGAAGTCTTTTTCAAACATCAGTGGCTCGCCTTCCATTGCATCGTTGTTGAAAAATCCATGGTCAATAAATCATTTCATGATGGTGATTATGATCTTGCTATGAGAAAGCATTTTACAAAACTAATATCAACAAAAATCGGAAATGTTATAAAAGCCCACCCTGAGAGAGATTGTGAGTTCAGGATTGAAGTCGATCCTATCGCTTCAAGATATAAAAAAGCAGACGAGGCTTTTCATGTGATAGCAAATCACACACTAGCTCAAACATTTGGTCGAAAAAACATCATAAACAGTGTTGTTTCAAAGGACTCAAAGTCATCTGAACACATACAGATTGCAGATTTTCTCTTGGGAGCGGTAATGTGTGCTTACCAAGGTAAAGCTTCAGCTGAAGCTAAAATCGAAGTTTCAAAAAAAGTTGCTTATTACCTTGGATGGAACTCACTTAAATACGACACATGGCCCAAAGAGAGAAAATTTAACATTTGGTTCTTTTTTGATAGAAGTCGAGGGCCGAGAGAGATTGAAACAAAGGACGTTGAACTTATTTATCCACTACCATCAATACAGAGTAAGGGGCGCTGACCTCTCAGCCAGCATGGTTGGAGTTCCAGTCTTACGACGAAGTGACCAACTTGGCGGTTTATTTTTGGGAGCCGCCTCTTTATTCCCAAAATCGAAAGCACTTGCATAAATACTACTTTTATAACCCTAGATCGTCAACTCGGACATGAAATACTTGAGTCGCAATCGACAAAAAGCCCATATCTAGATGGGCTTTTGCTTCTACGGAGTTCGTGGGCCTCATGCTTATGATAAGCAACAAGGCAAAGTGCCATTTCTTATCACACTAATACACAATTTGCGGACCGCGATAGCGTTTTGTGTGAATTTTGCGGAATTTCTACTTCTGGGTCCATTTCCAACCGAACATCCAGCACAGCAAGGCACCCTTCAATAAAGCCCTCTGCCATCTGCATCTCAACACGAATCACTTTCTCATCACGTTTGCGCCAGCGGGCCAACTTGCGTTTTGATATCTGGTAAAGATAGTGAGCAACAAGCAGGTGATACTCATCCGGTCGCTTTTCCTTCAGGCGCGCCATGCATTTCTCAATGACTAGACCATCATCATCAGAGCACGACAGCCGCATGCCATTCTTTTGTGGCAGTAATCCTTTAAAACCAGCAGCAACGTGCGAATAGTCCACACCACTACCGTCGCTCGACGCCCACCCAGCCCAGCGTTCTAACACCATCGAAATATCACGCATTCTCTACACCTTTTAGTTTCCCGATTGAAATAGCCCCGATCCCCAATGCACGGTTGAGGGTCTGGACCACTAACAGCAGTTGACTGCCGTATTCCGCTTCCCATGCCGTTACGTCCCTGTGTAGTTCGTCGTGGTGACGGCGACACAAGGGGATGACAAACAGGTCATGCGTTTTTGTACCCATCCCGCCTAGCCCATACCCTATTACGTGGTGCGGATCGTCAGCAGGAGCGCCACAGCATGCACATTGCTGTGACTTCACCCAACGGGTGTACTTCTCACACTCCAGACGCTTTAACTTTGGACGCAGCATAAAACCGGCTGCTGGTTCGTCGTCTTCCAGCAGCGCGATAATGGGTTTAATCTGCTCTATACGCTCGCCAATAATGTCGTGTATTGGTGTCTCCCAAACAATGTCGGATTCCTTTTTCGGTCCTGGCTTCTCTTCACGGGCTGGCATGCGCAGACTGATGCGAATGGCATGCTCTGGCAGCAGGTCTGATATCTGTTTCACCACAGCCCACCAACTAAGCTCATGTGCTGTTACCTGATGCCCCTCAGGTAACGCCAGCCAGATACGGGCCTGATTAATTACCCACTCGGCAGCATTCCGATCTGCCAGTTCATCATGCGCCGGTGAATTGTGACCGTGTACCTGATTGTCACAGTGCCAGCACAACCGAATAGCGCTATGCCCGTACCTCATGGTGATGAAGTTCTTAGCGTGATAGTCGCTTTCGCGCTGGCACACTGTTGACTGGTTCAGCCAGTAAATCAGCCCATCAGTACCACCAGCGGCATTAATCAC
>NZ_JAGFPF010000190.1:0-2672 GCF_025962695.1 Candidatus Symbiopectobacterium sp. NZEC135
AACAGCAGGACATGCTTCCCTTTAGCGCTAAAAAATTCCGCCACACGTGTCGCTATCTGCGCGGCATTATAACGTTCAATACACGACCGGTCTGATGTGGCGTAAACCAGCACCACTTGCGCACTGCGCGGGGATTGTTTTAGCGTTTCGATAAACTCGGTAACTTCACGCCCGCGTTCTCCAATCAGACCAATAACATAAATGTCCGCTTCGGAATGCTCAATCAGCATGCTCATTAACGATGTTTTGCCACAGCCAGCAGAGGCAAAAATACCCATGCGCTGACCCAAGCCGCACGTGAGCAGCCCGTCGATCGCTCGTACTCCCGTCACCAGTGGCGTATCAATCGGCCTGCGCTGAGTAAAATCTTTGGCTTCTCCTTGCACCGTCAGCACATGCTTCACGCCGGAATCGCGCGACGCGTTGCTATCGAGCCGAGCGCGGACATTGCCCATCGCATCAAGAACAGTGCCAGCAACATCGTCATTCAGCGCAATCTTGAACGGGTTACCCGTCGGATAGAGCACATTGCGACGAGAAAACCCCTGGTTATCATTTAGCAGGCTTAATAGCGTGTACTCGTGATTAAAACCAATGACTTGCGCAAGCCCTACTCGTGTTGAATCCTGAAGGGAACGCTGCACCTCGCACACCTCGCCAATATAGGTACCGGGTAAATAGGCCTCTATTACATTTCCCTGAATTCTTACAGGGTGAGCAAGATGGACAAAGTTTTGCGCGACCATGGTTGCACTCCCGTCTTTAATTTAATGCAGTGCGATACTGCTGCAACACCGTTAAAAAGGTATCCAGCATCTCCATGAATGCGGAGGCTGACTCACAATGTTTTTCTTTTACCTGAGCGCGAAGATCTAAACTGTTATCAATCTGATATAGACAAGGTTGCCCTGCATGAAACACCTCTTCGTTATGCGCCAATAACAATGGAAACAGATTGGCACTGCAATAACTCAGGGTAGAAAGATTGAATTCGCCCAACTGCGCCCAAACCCAAATTTCCTCATCATTACTCTTGATATGGATAGTGGGAATATCATCCTTCATATGTAACGATATCGTAGAGTGATTATTCAGGTCTTTATCAAGAACCTCTGACATCCCCACTTCAGCTAAAATCTCGGTTAGCAACGCAACAACATCATATTGCATAATTCACCCGTTAGTTTTGTAGTAAACCTATAACATCAATGTCCACGCTTTGTGAAATTTCACCAAATGAGAGCACATCCATTTCAGGATAATGCTCTTCGACCAGTTTTTTCACAAAGCGTCGAATATCAAGAGATACCATTAAAATAATATCCCTGGCATTGACTCCGTTGCCATGAATACTTTTTTCTAAACACTGCATAATTCGCTCAGTTTCTGGTGGAGGCAAGTTGATAAAGGTTCCCCCCGACGTTTGTCTGATACCATTACGCACTACCGCTTCCAACTCATGCGACATAACAAACGCACGAATTTTTCCTTCCGTAGAAAATCGGTTTGATATATAGCGCGATAACACACCGCGCACATGCTCCACTAACATAATGGGATCTTTTTCTTTCGGAGCCCACTGTACTAATGCCTCAAGAATTAACCTCATGTTCCTGATAGAAATACGTTCTTGCAGCAAACGTTGAAAAACCTCAGTAATACGCTGAACGGTATTATTTCTGTAACACTCTTTAAGTAATTCCGGATATTTTTTATCAAGATCGTCAAGCAGCATTTTCGCCTCCTGGATACCGAAAAACTCGGTAATGTTTCTCGCCAGCAGTGTCGATGCGCAAACGTAAAATTCATCCTGTGCACTACGCGTATAAAATCCAAGACTGTGTGCTTTTTTGCACTGTTCCTCCGGGAGCCAATAGGTTTTTACTTGATCAATTTCATTAACCTGTACATTGCTGTCCAGAACCTGGTACTCATCACCGCGTAGCAAGATCTTATGCATACCGGGAAAGAGCGGGAAGCTGGCCGCCTCAATCTCATTAATTAAAATGACGACGGTATTTTGTGGTGTATCCGATTTATAGTTCATCACCACATCAGGTAAACGAACACCGTACTCGATAAAAAAGTGGCGTTTTAAATACGATGAAAAACCATATTGGTTTACTATTTTTTCATGCCCAGAAAATGCAGTAACGATTAAAGGAATGGTTTCAGGGATAAACTCACCATCGATTACCACAGGTTTTCCCTTATCTTCACCCTCGTTCTCTTTCTGATCTGAACGTGATGCCATTGCTCCCCGCTGTTTTTCTTCCCGCCGGTGTTTGAAATAGAGTCCAAACAGCAGTGCGGCCAATAACAGAAATACCGCCAATGGAAAACCTGGCAGCAGACCGAGCGCAATGGCAAGAATGCCGGTAACCACCAATATAAATTTATTGGAAAACATGTCGTGGATGATTTTGGATCCCAGATTATTATCTTCATTGTTGTTTACCCGAGTAACAATCAAACCACCACTGATAGAAATGAGGAGTGCAGGTATCTGTGCAACTAACGCATCACCTATCGTCAACAGCGTATAGACTGAAAGCGCTGTCGACATACTCATCCCATGTTGCATCATCCCAACAGAAATGCCGCCTAGCAGATTAACGAATATGATGACGATCCCGGCAATTGCATCACCTTTGATAAATTTCATCGCACCA
>NZ_JAGFPF010000191.1:0-2626 GCF_025962695.1 Candidatus Symbiopectobacterium sp. NZEC135
GTCCATAAGTCGCTGACTTAGCAGTTTGGTCGTTGCATCCTTTTGCATGTCTAACCAACTTTCATACTTTGTGTTTTTTACGATGAAGCGTTCCCACTCCTCATCCGGTATCGCTTTGAAATCCTCCATAGACTCTACTTTGAAACCAGATTTTTCAAACAAATCTTCAATTGAAGTAAACGAGGAACATTCTTTCAGGAACGTCGGGTTGAATAACTCAGGAAAAGTTAGCTGCGTTGTACTTCCAATCCCTTCAAGGTTTCGTGTTAATCTATTAATTTTATTGCTGAAATTATTAGTCATGTAGTAAATCCTATATAAATATGAGCTAAAAAACGGCCATGACAGACTTCAATCGTAATCTGGTTGATATTCCATTTCTAACTCACCAAAATCGATCAAGTCCGGTTTTTCTATTACCTCCACTTCTTCCACAATCAAATTCTCAATCGGACCTGTTAACTCCCCTGAGATAGTAATCAATATTGCAGAGGTAAAAGTTTCCACAACCCTTTTAGTAACTGATCCCATGAAAACATGGTCTTTATCGATAGAATCATAAACTGATAGAGAGAAATCACCATCTATATATACAGTTATAATGCTTCGAGAACCACCCTGTTTTCGTCCTTATCGATCACACTAAAACGATTGTCTGAGAACTCAAAATGTTTAAAGCCACCAGAACTTCCACCAGGTTCCCAATACAAATAAGAATTAGCCTCTTGGTAGGGTGCAAAGTTTGATAATGCTGAATTTAACTCCTCGGCAATATCATCGATAAATTTTTGAGCAACACCTTCATTTAATGCCCTTTCCAAATTATCAGTCAGTGCATAAGGAGCGGTTTCCTCATTAAAATACGCTAACGCTTTAGCCAAATCGGTTTCGTAATGAATAAATTTAGAATGTTCACAAAAACGTGCCCAATCCTCATCCCTCGCAACTGCAAGAACATTTTCTTGATTTTGCTCAGCCCACGACTGAACCGCCATCAGTATAATGGCGTCTGGAAATTCACTTTTTTTCTTTCCCGTTTCAGCAAAAGGAGGTTTAGATGTGAAGTAGCTTCGCAGTAACTCAGGAACAGATACATACTCACCGGTCTCCAACATCAGTGCTGCGGTTGCTTTCGCAAACTTATCTATCCTACTTTTACCTAATCCTTCGATCTCCTTACCTTCTATTAAACTCTTCCTTGCGCAATTAAGTTCACTACCTTCGAAGAATAAATGGTCACTAGCTTCATCAAGAGCCTTTTCTAATGAAACTTTTGAAGCCTTAATTTTGACATCAAGATGCTTCCTTACTTCGCTGTAAATAACATCAGGCAATAATAATTTGGTTTCTACACGACTGAACTGCGTTAACTTGCCAAGTAACCCTTTCTCCATGCGCAGCCCATACTGCTCATAAACTGAAGTATCTATAAGAATCGCGGTATACTTTTCAGCCATCGCCCTTCTCCTTTAATAGAGAGAAAAATAAAAATACATTATAAATCAGCAACTAATCTAGCACACTTACAATCATCATCCAGTGTTAGTAGTGAACCTATCACCTTCCACGATAATAACGCACTCACAGAAAACACATTTTATTATTATTTATCAATACTTTAAAGAAAAGACCAACTCATTGATAGATGTTTAAAACTGAAAATAAATGAAATTCCTTTCAATCTTTTCAGTTTGAGACCTTCACCAAAACCCCTGCGGCGGCGTGGGCTGGCGTATCGGTTTGTAGAAAAAAAAAACTGAAAAATTTTCCTGATCAGAAAACCGCAGGCGGGTGCGGTGTAGCGCGGATTTTGTCATGTGAGCGTTTATTTTGTGTATGCGCTGGCTGCGCCTGCGGGACGTGGTGAGGCGATCCGAATGATGGACATGGCATTAGGTGATTGATGGAGATAACAGATTGTGGCCGGTTTGGTGGCGCTGTATTGCGGGTACAAAAAACCCGCTCTCGGCGGGCGGGTTATACATAATCAAGCGTTGAGTATTGATACCATTTCGTCAATGGTTAAACATCTCCCAAACAGCCTATTTCTTATAGGTTCGAACACTGCATACATTCGACTATAGCGCTGTACCAATGGGCAGTGGGAGTTTAGATCCCTGCCCTGGAATCTGGTGAAACTGTCTAGGTGATTGACCATGAAAAGAGCCGTACTCCAATAACGGGACTCGTTGTTTCCATCAAAACCTTTAAAAACAGGTAACCCTGCAAATCCAGCATTCTTTCAACTAGCTCTGCTTGATCTGCAGCAGAAAGGCTACCCGCTGACTCTTCCAAAAAATCCCACATATCTAGATAGTTAACGACTTCATCAACTTCATGAGGCTGGTCTTCTTCATCAAACGCGATACCTTGATACTTCCATGATAAGGCCCATGTATGATTTTTTTGGATGGCAGATTTGACAAAATTACCATCGATTTCATTATGACCGTCATTCATACCCAACTTTTCATAGATTTCGCTGAGCATAGTAAGAATTAATTTTTCTGAATTTGTAAGCTTCATGGCATTCCCTTATGGTTTGTAGGAAATTATAAAATAGACCAACTCAAGGAAAAATAAATAGAACCTAGCCAATAACCGGGCTGTACCTGGCTTGCAACGC
>NZ_JAGFPF010000192.1:0-2638 GCF_025962695.1 Candidatus Symbiopectobacterium sp. NZEC135
ATAGGCTGAAAATGCTCACCACAGTGTGGGCACGGCCAGTACAAGCGACGGCGATCTCCACG
The DNA here is from genome assembly GCF_025962695.1 of Candidatus Symbiopectobacterium sp. NZEC135. NCBI lineage: Bacteria > Pseudomonadati > Pseudomonadota > Gammaproteobacteria > Enterobacterales > Enterobacteriaceae > Symbiopectobacterium > Candidatus Symbiopectobacterium sp. NZEC135. Next base: position 63 of record NZ_JAGFPF010000192.1, read on the forward strand.
GTTGTACAGAGACATGATCCCTGTTGCCGGGGGCGCTTCATGCGTTGATTTGCGACGGTACTTTTTGTCGCGGATATCCCGACCTGGCGAACTCTCCACCAGCGTCATGCCGGATGACATAAACGTCTGGGTACGTTTCGACGCCAACGTAAACGCATCCCCTTCGCCGTCGATATCTTCGGGGTAGCGATCGTAATCGGTCAGCGCTACACATTTGAAATCGGACGACGACATGATATTGACTGACGGCCAGCCGATTTTCAGGTAGTTCCCCGCCAGGAATATGCGGTCGTAAACGTTATTGTCGTTACGCCGGGGGCTAAGACGTTTCGCCAGTTCCGGGCTAAGTTTGTACATGCGCGCCAGACGCTTTTTCGAGTGCTCACGCGCTTTCTCTTCCGTCATCTGCACAATGAGCATGTCTGACGGATCGCACATCAGGTTGTAGGCGGACCATCCGTCTATGAGTGCAATGGTTTTACCGGTTCGAGCTGGGCCAACAAACACCACGGCATCGTATTCGCGTGATGTCAGGCAGTTCATGGGTTCAATAAGATAGGGTGCGACCGAAGGGTCCCACGGAACAGAGTTACCCGCCCCCATTGGCACCCGCATGTATTTGGAGACGGCCTCAGACACAGGCATGCGCCGGGGCGCTCTCACCATGTCGGCAACATTCTTCCGTACCGCTGATGCGGTTGCCTGAGCGACCATCAATCCTCCTCGGTGGCATCCTCCTCTGTATTGTCTGGTGTGTCGGCCTCTATGATTTTCTGCGCAATGTTGTCGCGCAGATCATCAATGATGCTCTGAACACGCATTACCGCTGCGGGTTGCAAGGCGCAGTCTCGCTCCAGAATGTCCGGCAGCGTTTCCAATATCTGAATAACGGCTTTTGCCATTGAAGAGAACTCGCGCACCACATCGTCAGCGGGGATCAACTCCCCCACTTCCTGCTGAAACTTGAGCCGCTCGCGCTCTGACTGAAACCACGCTTTACGATCAGGCGGTGTCATCTGATCAACTTCGAAGGTTTCGCCGGTTTTCATCAACTCGCAAAGAAGCGCGGGCAAGGCATAAAGCTTGAGGCGGGCGTTACTACCGGGAGCGGGCTCGACGTTCTTTAACCGGCTGGAAATCGTCTGCCGGTGCAGACCGGTGATGCCCGCAAGCTGGTTAATATTGAACCGGATTGACTCGATCTCTTTATCCATGATGATGGTGAACAAAAAATAAACGATTCGACATGTGGGCTAACTCCACCATTATAAAAATCAGTAACCTATACGGATGATGATGAAGTTGATCAAACACGAAAAACTAGCCGTTTCCCGCGAGTCCCCCGCCCCGTGGTGAGGACCCCTGTGGGAGGACCCGCAACGATAATGATTATCATTTGATTACAAAGTAGGCTTTCATGCCTCATTTAGACTTCTAAACGTCCATTTAAGCACCCTTGCCGACATCGACCACGTGCACCGGGCCCTCTGTCGCATGACTCGTTCATCAATCGAGATAGAAGTCATCACTCAGCGTTCTGCGGCGGGCGCCGGTTGCATTGTGTGGACATGCGCTTGATGTATGGCCCTGACCACCACAGTAACCACAGCGCAGGTTAGCGCGACGTGATGAACCTCTCCACGTCTTAAGGCAGTTGGCTACAGTGTGCAGTTGTGAGCCGCAATAGGTGCGGTCGTTATAGCTGGTGTGAGTATAATTTGGCGTAATGAGCGTCGAAGCAACAAACCGCTAGGAAGCGGCGGTTTGTTATTGTGTTGAGATCTTATTGCTTATCTATAGCGCTCTGTATTGCATCGGCAAGATTTGAAATCTCCTGTTTAGTAAATTCAATTACATTGGAAACACCACTATCAGACGCGGAGGCTTTGATTATTTCCAAAGCTGCTCTCACTGCTTCCAGTCGATTCGCTTCTTCACTTGATCTAACAATATATTTATCCAGCATTGTGACGTCAATTATCATGATGGCTCCAATTGATAACCATTTTTGATATTGGTCCTTTTGCCAATTTTTCAAGTGTCATCACAAGCACTCAGTGAATGCCTGCTGTAATGTCTACTTCACTGTCTCAATGGTCGCACCATGTGAGTTTGTAACGTATAGCTGATCGCCGCGGTACAGGAATTGATAGCCGATGCCCCCGCCAGTAGGTAAGTCAGGGAACGCTTCGCAATTTAGGTCTGAGCAAATAATTGCGATGCATTCATCACGCTTACCACCCTGCCGATCAACAGAGAGATGCTGTTCCTCCACGATGGGCTGAGTCATTCCCTCGTCTTTATAAGTGGGAAACACCCATTCAATGGTATCTGGCACCGCTATATCCAACTTATCAGCCAGTTCGAATGCCTGTTTCCACTGTTCGGAACCTGGTCGAGCAATATTGACCGCCTTAACCTCGTAGAGCGATGTTGCGTTATTGATAATTTGTTTAACTGTAAACATCTTCTTTTCCTTCTTCTGGTCGTAAAAAAGCCCCACTAATGTGAGGCTCGGTTTGATTCTGCTTCTCGAATCCCTGCAAGTTGGCTGTTAGCCTGGTCAATCGCCGTCA
>NZ_JAGFPF010000193.1:0-2610 GCF_025962695.1 Candidatus Symbiopectobacterium sp. NZEC135
AGAAATGGTAAATCATGTGAATTGGGAATTCCCGCCGTAAACGGCGAGGAGTCCCAATTCACAGAGTCCAACCTAAGCCGCTTGATGCAGTTTAGGATTTACAGACTCTCCAAAGGCTAACACCGCTAGACCAGCGGCTTTTATATTCTTGGCGGCGTGAATATCACGGTCATGGTCAGCATTGCGCTCAGGGCATACCCAAGACCGAACATTTAACGCCAATTTAGGCAATGTATACCCGCAACAGTGACACCTTTTAGACGAGGGGAAAAACTGATCGATGGCAACGACAGAACGACCAGACCATTCAGCCTTGTATGTTAGCAACTTACCTAACTTATTAATTGGCTCATCATTAATAAATATTAACAATTCTCAACCAGAGGATTCATCAACATTACCCTCACCTCAGTACAATCCACAGTCTCTATTTTCTTGCTTCTCCTGTTTTTCATTTAAATAATATAAATAAAGCCATTTCACTTGCATTCATGGTTCATCAAAAAAAAACAACCTATCATATATTTTATATAAAAAGGTTTTAAAATGACAAAGACAAAGACAAAGACAAAGACAAAGACAAAGACAAAGACAAAGACAAAGACAAAGACATTAATTACATTAATTTTGGTTTTTTCTTCTAACAATCTACTTGCTTATAATGTGCCAAATAAAGGAGTATTTTATCGAGTAGACACACGGAATGAAACGGAAATATTTGCCAATGGATTTTCAAATCTTGGTAATAACACGAGTATTAGAGACCATTCTCGGGGGATTAGTTGTCGACATGGACAAGGAAATAGTTCTTTTATTTCTGTCAGTACAGATTCAGAATATGCAGAACATTATGCCCAACGGCTCCTGAGTCCAACTCAAAGAGTTACATATGTCTATATTATTGACTCTGGAGAGCATTTTTATAATATGGCAGATTCCCTAATTGCGAGTAATTATACCGCCGGAGTGAATGATGCAATGAGACAATCTGAGTGGATATCACATGGTCCTATTCCTGCCAGTTCTATTAGAGGAGTCAGAAGGTACACAACGAACAGTACACCACCAATTATCGCTAACCCCAATTATATATACGCCCCCCCTGTGATTAATGATGAGTTTATTTACTCCCGAGAACGCATGCCCGGAATAAATTCTTATATAGCGAATTTTATTCCGTTCGTTCTTCTTTGTATGTCTGCAACTACATATTGCCCCAAACCTACTAGTCAAAAAGAATCAGGTGATGGCTGTTACTTTACTGAGCCGTACAGAATAAAGACAGTTTTATTTTATTCCACATTCATTGTTAGCAAATAAGGGGGCTTATTTCCAAAATTGGGTCGTGACGCAGATTTAGTGGTAGTGATGGATCGTCAGATACCAACCGATGATCTTATCGTGCATGACCTCTGATTTTGGATGACCGTAAGGATTCGTTAATATTTGGCAATAAGCCTAAAAGTTATATAGTTACCAGTGGTTATAACTATTTATTGACACAAATGCATGCTCCGCCCCACACGAGAGAAACATGCATTTGCAGCTGTGATTAGCTTAACGGTTCAAATATCATATCCATCGCAAACCCCTTGTACTGAAGGTTCCTGATTTGTTTGTTTTTATCCTTCGGTCAGTGGGTAACATTTCACCAAACATCCTGACTCTGGCTTCTTTTGCTAATGCATACCAGTCAATATTGCTCTTTTCGAGTTCCTGCTCTATCAGCGCTTGTGAAAATCCTTTCTGCCGAAGCTCCTGCTTTATCCGTGTGGGGCCATGTAGTTTCTTAACATGTTTGTCAAAAAGATAAGCAGAAAATTGAACATCATTAAGATAATGATTATCAGTCAGAAGCCGTAAAACACGTTCCGCGTCTTCTGTTTTTTCGGTCAGTCGGGTCAACTGCCGGTACATATCACCAGATGCGTAATTCTTTTTTGCCAGCAATGACACCGCATAGTCATATAATTCCTGTCTGGTCATGACTGGCTCCTTTTGTAGCAAATTCCGTCTTTCCCCACCGATAATCCCTGAATTTTCTCTGCCATCAACGGCCAGAGTGACGTTTTACGCTTGTGTTGTTCGTAGAGTGTCCTGAGGTAGCTTTCAGTTCCCGGGAACTGCGGGCCATCTTCCAGATCTTCACTGTAATCAATCGCTTTTTTCATATCGGAAACGGCATAGCTGTAATATTTGCTTTTCGCCTGATTAATCGCGTCTTCCACCAGAAGACGTCGCAACAACGTGGCCGCAAGGGCATATCCATGTTTATATAATGTACTGGATAATGTCCGGATAAATGAGTTCGTAAGATACGCAAGGGACCTGGCAAGTTCCATTCCTTCACTTTGTAGTTCTTTAAGTGCCTTTGTCATTGAGTGGCAATTATGAAAAATCAGCAAATTGGCAATGAGGTGATTGTATTTAATAATCTTCAACTTGCTTATCCCGTACATTTTCTTCGAGTGTACTGGCTGCAAAATAAACCCACTGCACAAATTTATTAAAACTTTCACATTTATTTGTTGCCCCTGGATCATTCTGCGTAACTCTTCACTGCTGACATACTCCAGAAGAAACAATGTCCGGATTACACGTCCAAGCTCC
>NZ_JAGFPF010000194.1:0-2584 GCF_025962695.1 Candidatus Symbiopectobacterium sp. NZEC135
TATGAATTCTGGCGGCAATGTCGCCGGGATGGCCTGCATAAACGTGTCTACCTGTTTAAAGGTGACAGCACCAAACGCAGCAAACTTATCAGCAAAACATTCCCGAACAACATTGACCGACAAGACCGACGCGCGGAAGCGCGCGGGGATGTGCCGTTGTACCTGCTCCAGACTGACCCACTAAAGGACCGGATCGACAACGCCTTGCAGCGTGAGACGCCGGGGGCCAATTACATTCATTTTCCTGACTGGCTCGGTGAGTGGTTCTACGACGAATTGACCTATGAGGAGCGTGGTCCTGACGGCAAGTGGCGTAAGCCGGGGCGCGGGCCAAACGAGGCATTTGACCTGATGGTCTATGCCCATGCGCTGGTTATCCTGCGCGGGTATGACAAAATCAACTGGGATAATCCACCGCAGTGGGTAACGCCTTCAGATGATGACTCCCCACAACAGCACAGACCCGCACCACGCCCGACACAGCCAGACACAACGACATCAGCCCGCGAGATAGTAGCCTCGGCCTGGGCTCCCATTAATTCATCAGGAGGCTGGGTGTGAACCAGGCAGAAATTCAAAACATGATCCAGCTCTACATGGATGCTGAAAAGGCAGTGCTGGAAGGAAAAAGCATCACGTTTAACGGCCAGCAGATGACCATGGAAAACCTGAACTTAATCATTGCAGGTCGGGAGAAATGGGAGCGCCGGTTAGCGGCGTTTCAACGGGCTCAGACCGGTAGCCCTATGTATAAAGTGGTGAGGTTTCAATGAAACTGCTGGATAACCTTATTGGGGCCATCTCTCCGGCGTGGAAAGCCTCTCGTCTGCGCAGTCGCTACATGATCAGCGCCTATGAGGCGACGATGCCAACACGCACGCACAGGGGAAAGCGTGAGAATCGCAATGCTAATCAACTGACGCAATTCGGCGGACGCTCCCTGCGCGAGCAGGCGCGCTGGCTGGATAACAATCATGACATCGTGATCGGCATTCTCGACAAGCTGGAGGAGCGGATTGTCGGGGCAAAGGGATTTATCGTTGAGCCGCAGCCTCTGCTCAAAGACGGGACCATTGCCGAAGATCTGGCCTCGCAAATCCGTGCACTGTGGGGTGAGTGGTCAGTGTCCCCGGATGTGACGGGGCAGTACACGCGCCCGGTGTTGGAACGGTTGATGGTGCGTACCTGGTTGCGCGACGGTGAAGTGTTTGCACAACTGGTGCAGGGCGCAGCAAACGGATTGCAGCCTGTTGCGGGCGTGCCGCTCTGGCTTGAAGCGTTGGAGCCGGACTTTGTTCCGCTGGATCGTACCGACCCGTCTAAAAAGTTGCTGCAAGGGGTATACCTCAATGACTGGGGCAGACCAACGAAATATATGGTGTACAAGCAACTGCCAACCATCGGGATGCTACAGGGCGATATTAAAGACGTTTCTGCTGATTTCATGCTGCACCTGAAATTTACCCGTCGCTTACACCAGGTACGGGGCAATTCGTTATTTTCCGGCATTCTGATTCGATTGAGTGGACTCAAGGATTATGAAGACGCGGAACTGACTGCCGCCCGCATTGCTGCATCGCTAGGCATGTACATCAAAAAAGGGGATGGGCAGTCATACCCTGAGGCTGACAGCAAAACGCGCGGTCCCGAGGAACTGAATATCGTTCCGGGCATGCTGTTTGATGGCCTTCAACCCGGAGAAGATGTCGGGATGATCAAGTCAGACCGCCCTAACGCCAATCTGGAATCTTTCCGAAATGGTCAGTTACGCGCGGTGGCCGCAGGTTCACGGGGCAGTTTCTCCAGCATTGCCCGTAACTATAACGGCACCTACAGCGCCCAGCGTCAGGAGTTGGTTGAATCCACTGAGGGATACCTGATTTTGCAGGACACGGTGATCGCTGCACTTACCCGCCCGATGTACCGCACTTTCCTGAAAATGGCGATTGCGGCTGGCCGGATAAAAGTCCCCCGCAATGTTAATCAAGAAACCCTGTTTAACGCGGTCTATTCCGGGCCGGTGATGCCATGGATTGATCCGGTGAAAGAGGCGACATCCTGGAAAATCCTTATCCGTGGTGGTGCCGCGACTGAAAGTGAGTGGGTGCGGGCGCGTGGCTCTAACCCTGATGATGTCAAACGCCGTCGTAAGGCGGAAGTTGATGAAAACAGCAAGCAAGGTCTGGTGTTTGATACTGACCCGGCAAATGACAAAGGAGGCAGAAATGCCACGGCCAAAAACACGGCAAAAGGTACGCAACAGCGCACAACGAACGCCGATTAATCAGGGTAATTCCTGGTTTCGTATGCAGGCGCAGAGTGACGGGGCGGCTGACATCTACATCTACGATGAAATCGGTTACTGGGGGGTAACAGCCAAGCAGTTTATTGCTGAACTGGAAGCCCTGGGTGAACTCTCCCTCATCAACCTCCATATCAACTCACCGGGTGGCGACGTGTTTGATGGTATCGCCATCTTTAACGCGCTCAAACATTGTGGCGCATCCATTACGGTGCATGTCGATGGCATTGCCGCCTCGATGGCGTCTTACATTGCGATGGTTGGCAATCCGGTCATCATGCC
>NZ_JAGFPF010000195.1:0-2569 GCF_025962695.1 Candidatus Symbiopectobacterium sp. NZEC135
CTAGGATTCTCATCCTGGATGAGGCCACCAGCGCACTGGATTATGAATCAGAACGCGTGATTCAGAACAATATGGCTGAAATATGCCGTGGCAGAACGGTGTTCATTATTGCGCATCGGTTATCGGCGGTGCGCCGTGCTGACCGTATCATTGCCATGGCGTCAGGCAAGGTGAGCGAGCAGGGTTCGCATGACGAGCTTCTGGCGTCGGGGGGGCTGTATGCCCGACTGTATGCCTTGCAGCAGGGAGAGGCGTGATGAAAGCGCACTATCGTGAATTTCTTCCTGCGGTAATTGAAATCCAGGAAACACCGCCCTCTCCTGTAGGCAGAGCAATTTTATGGGTCATCATGGTATCACTCATCCTTGCCGTGCTGTGGTCGGCCCTTGGAAAGGTCGATATTGTGGCAGTGACTCACGGCAAGGTGGCGGTGAGGGAACTGTCTCGGCCTGTCAGCACGGCGGTCACGGCAGAAGTTGCCAGCGTGTTGGTACGCGACGGTATGGCCGTTAAGCAAGGACAGGCACTCATTAAACTGAATAGCCAGCATCTGGATGAGCGGGCCGAAGAGTTGCGGCTGAGGCAGAAGCTAAATCGTTTTCACCTTGTGCGACTGGATAAACTCAACCGGTATTACAACGGACAAACGTGGTCCACCGTATTTCCTGATCGTTACCGCCGTGAAGATATCCAGCTAGCAGACCAGCTCGCAGCCCTGCTGATAACCGAGGTGGAAAACGATCGGTACGAGAAAGAGGTATATGAAAGTAAAAAGGCGGTGTTACACGCACAAATGATGGGACATCACTCTCGCCAACGGCTGGCTGAAGAGCAGTTAATGGTTTTTAAAGAGCAATATCAGGCGATAGAGAGCCTGTATCATAAAAAAATAACCAGCCGCGACAGCTTATTAGAGATTAAAAAGGAATATTTGGAGGCGCACCATGCTGTCGATGGCGTAGCGGCAAACCAGGAAGAAAGCCGCCGTAGTCTGACGCAGTTGGAACAGGAACAAAGCAGCGCGGAGGCGAAAAAAATCAATTCGGTAGCCCAGAATATCGCGGAACGTGAACATGAAAATCATCTGTTGGCGAGCCAACTCAAACAGATTAACGCCCAAATAGCACAATACACGTTGCGCTCACCCGTAGAGGGTATCGTTGACTCGCTGGCTTTCCGCGATGCAGGAGGGGCCGTCGAGCCACCACAGGAGCTGCTCAAGGTTGTTCCCGTCGATAGCGAACTGGTAGCAGAAGTCATGATCAAAAATCAGGATGTGGGCTTTTTGCGCGTGGGGCAGTCGGTAACGGTAAAAATCAACACCTTTGATTTTACGCGCTACGGCTGGGTAGATGGCACGCTACAGAATATCTCTGCGGATGCCACAGAGGATAAGGCGCTTGGATTAGTTTATCGCGCGGTCATTGCACTTAAGCATCGTTCGTTGCGAGTCGGGCCTGACGAATGGCAACTGGAACCCGGTATGCAGGTGACTGCGGAAATCAAAACCGGTAAAAGGACTTTCCTTAGCTATCTCATCAGCCCGGCAATGGAGGCGCTGCACGATGTGGGCAAGCAGCGTTGAAAATACGCGATTAACAGCCCATAAAATCATCTGTCAGAGGATATTATCTTTGTTTTCGTGAATGTGCTTTTGATTGCGTCACGGCCAACGGGGTTAACAACTGCTCCCGCTCATGCCATACATGGGCAAACATATCCGTGAGCGGCGGATCGAACTTGAGTCTCTTGAGTTGGTAACCGATGCCAAGGGCGGTGATGTAGGTTTCTTCGTCCAGCGGTGTTTTGTGCACTAAAAAGGTTTCGATAAATTTTTTACCGCGTAGCGCGATAGCCGGGTCTTTTTCCTGCGGGAGCTTGTTGTTAAGGGGTGTTTTTTGACAGATGCGTGTCGCGGTTCCTCTCAGTTTGGTATTTTTAAAAATGTCATCGACTGAGGTGACCGCAATACCGATCGCCTGGCAGCGGCCCTCATGGCCTTCTTTAACCGCACAGCGGTACACGCTTTTCAAACAAGGGTGTTTCCTGGTGGTGCGAAACAGAAAACGCTCTCGTTGGGCTATCAGTAGGGGGAGCAGGTTGTTTTCAATCTTTTTAATCCGGTACGGCGCTATCTTGCTCGGAAACTGTTTTTCCTTGTGCTCAGTCGGTGCTATCAGGGGGCTGAGGCTCGGGGACTTATAGAGCGTGATAATCATGTCATCTTCCTTGTTGTTCCTGATTAGAGACCAGTATGCGCTATAGCCACTTGTTTTCTTTCTGAAAACGTTCCATGTGGTATTGGTGCTGGCTGGAAAAATCACGCCCTACAGCAGTTTTTCTTACCGTGGGTTGTGTCAACGGATGGTTTAAAAAGAGAGCTCGCGAATCAATACTGCCGACGCGAGTTTCCAGCCGCGCACCAACAGGCTTTGTGCTTCGCCCTCCATCACTACCGTACCGCGTAGTACCTGTCCAGGTGCGTGAAAATCAGGCGGCAGTCGTAGCAGGACGCGATATACCGCCTGTTCCGGGTGGAGTTTACGCTGTCCATCACTCAGGGTGGCGA
>NZ_JAGFPF010000196.1:0-2568 GCF_025962695.1 Candidatus Symbiopectobacterium sp. NZEC135
CGCTGCCCCTGCCCCCCACATCCACACCATACGCGGTGCTGGCGGCAAGGCCGGGCAAGGTAAAGCTGAAATTGTAGGGCGCGCTGTTCAGCACCTGGCTGCCCGAGGCGGGGGCGGAACCCCCTGCGGCATTTTGCCCGGCAATTACCTGTGCGGCGGTCGGCGCGCTGGCACCATCGGCCACCACCACATAATAGACATTCCCCCCCTCACTGTCGCTGCCGCTGAGATTGAAGCCGCCCGCTGTGGCGTTGGAGACCGCTGGCGACTGGTCGAACGTCGGGGCGATATCATCGGCTACCACCAGCGTCACTACCTTGTCATAGGGGGCTTCGCCATCAGACACTTGCAAGCGTACCGAGTAGGTGCCCGCCGCCATGCCGTTGGCGTTGACCGCTTTCAGGGTGTTGCCGCTAATGGTGAACAGGGCGTTATCGGTGCTGCCGTTACCGCTGACCAGACTGTAGGTAAACACGCTGGAATCCACATCGGTCGCCGTCAGGGTGGCGACAGTCCCGTTGCTGCCGAGCGATTGCGCAAAGGTGGTGGAGGAGAGCGTAATATCGGTCGGTGCATCGTTCACCGGTACCACGGTGACTTCGCTGCTGATATTCGGCGCAACGGTATTGTTGCTGGTGCCGGAATCGGTCAATTGCGTTAGCGTGACCGTGCGTGTGGCATTGCCGGGGTTGTCGCTGCTGTTGCCGTAGGTTATGCCGGACAGCAGGCTGCCCATGTCGCTGTTGCTTAGCGTGGCACCGGTGATGCTGACGGTGGCGATACCGCCGCTCAGGCTGACACTGGCGGTGCCAAAACCGCTGCCGAGCGAGACGCTGTTACCGTTGCTGAGCGCGACATTGATGCCGTGAATGGTCAGGTATTCGGTGCTGCCCGCCACGTTGCTGACGGTAAATGCCGCGCTGGAGAAGGTTTGCCCTGTGTCATGGGTGTCGACACTGATGCCGGTAAACACACCGACTTCTGCGCCGTTCTCGGTGAACGTGGGGTTGGTCCCGCTGCCGCTGGCCGTGGGGGCATTATCGGCAGATTGACCCGAATTGGTGGAGGTAAAGTGCCACACCAGTACGCCGTCACCACTGGTGTTTTGTGTGTTGACGTGAAAGGTGATGGTTTTATCATTGCCATTGACCGTGGCAGAGATATCCGCCGCACTGGTAGTTGCTGCGTTGTCCTTGGTGACTGAGGTGATAGCCAGTAGCGTGCTGCCGGAGAAGGTAAAATCAAACGATTCCAGTCCGTCGCTGGCGTAGATGCCATTAAGCATGACCATGGTAATGGTCGAGTGGACGGGGTCGATATCGGCGTACCAGTTGGAATTGTCGACATCAAACCCGCCATCAAGAAACAGTTCGACCCCGGAACCCACTGTGCCAGTGGAAAAGGGAAAATCGTCAATCAGGAAATCGACCGTGGTACCGCTGACATCGAGCGTGTGGCGATAACCGTCAATATGTATTGCGCTGGTTTCGATACTGCCGCTCTGACTTTCCAAAACCCAATCGCCGCCCAGTCCGCTGGCACCCGTAGTATCACTGGAGGCCGCCACATCAGCGCCAGTGAGCTGTGCCAACAGCGTGACGAAACTTTGCCCGGAGTCCTGCGCCACGTCGCAACCGTAAATCAGCAAATCCCCCGAATCTGTTAGCGCGGCACCCAAGGTGGCGAGATCGGCGGCACGGGTGTTAGCGGTGTCGCTGTTTAGCGTCAGGCTGCCTAACTGGATTTCCCCTTCTGAACCGTGGCTCAGAATATGGATGGCGTCATAGCCGTTGTGGCTTTGTGCCCACTGCACCAACTGGCTGAGGCCATCTTTGCTGCCGTCAAACAGCTCGACTTCAATGCCCGCCGGGACGTTATCCACCAGCGTTTGATAATCGGTGACAGAGGTATCGATAAACACCACTTCTTTACGTACTGTTTCGCCGACGACCGCAATATCGCTGGTACCGCTGCTGTCATCGTGATTGTTGGTGTGATCGGTTTGGCTATTTTGCGTCTGGGTACCGTCCCCTGCATGGGGCGCGTCGCTGCTGTCGCTCGCGGCGGTGGCGTTGGCATCCGGTGCCGATGACGCGGTGTCCGTCTGGGCGACAGTGGCGGCGACAGCACCATCAAACATCATGCGTGCTTCAAGTAGCACCCCGAGTGGGGTCGGTGAGGTAGCATTGAATGCGGCAGTGTTTCGGTCGCTGTTTCTGCGGGTTTGTAACAAATGGCGCCATAGCATAAAAATACTCCCAAAATCATTGCCTGGTGATCACAATCGGAAGGGGAGACGCTAAACCTCACGTAACAAAACAGCGAAAAAAAGTTGCCACATGATTGTTTTGTTGTCTTGGTGTAAATCTAAGTTAAAAACTTATCCTTGGAAATGTAAATTTAGCAATCGGTGCTAAAAAAATAGAGCGTCTTTTGGCAATGCCAGGTTAATAACCGTGAGTGGCAGATCATTGCAAAAAAAACCGTATCGACCTGATGTTGCCAATAGGGTCGATAGGGGATAACACTTACTGGCGCTGTGGGTAGATTCCTTGTGCGGCGATGCAG
>NZ_JAGFPF010000197.1:0-2544 GCF_025962695.1 Candidatus Symbiopectobacterium sp. NZEC135
ATTAAGCGATTTGGCACGCCATTGGGACTACGAATGTGAAATGGTCGTGGCAGAAAAAAGCCCGGCCCATGAGGTAACGTTTGAGGGCACGCTTCGGGCCGTGACGTTGCCGTATGGGATCGATCTTTGTCTTAACGACATCACTACCCGTGAGGAAGATTATCGCAGCGCCACGCTCAAACAGTGTCTGACCATTCTGTTGACCCTGGACGGGGATACGCCAAATTATTATCTGGATGACGGCAGCATGTTGGTAATGGAGCTTGGCGTGGCCAAAGTGATTGCCGCGCGCAGCCCGCTCCGCCTCTGGTGCCGCAATCCGCGTGGTCATCATAGCCGGAGTCTGGTTATTCAGGCGGCACCACGGCGTATTGTCGATAGCGAATTGGCTCAGCAGATTGAACGCTTGCTACAGCATGAAGGTATTTACAGTTTTATGGTCCCGCATCACACCCTGACGCTGGCCGAAAGCCTGTTTACCCTGTGCGACAGCTGTGTGCCTGGACGTTTACATATTCATAGCTGCGTGTTGGATCTGTTGGCGCAGGGGTTGCACGCCGCAGAACAGACACCGTCCTTGATGCCCTATGCCGCACCCTGTCGGGATACGGTGCGCATTCTCAAAGTCCGCGACAAGCTGCTCGCGCAGTTGGATAACAATCACTGCCTGTGCGATTTAGCGCGTGAAGCCGGGATCAGCATCAGTGCGCTTAAAAGTAAATTCAATGCGGTGATGGGGCAATCGGTGTTTTCTTTCTTGCGTGAGCAGCGGCTGATGCGTGCCCGAAAAGGGCTGGAATCGGAAGGATGGACGGTGAAGCAGGCCGCCTATTATGTCGGTTATCAGCATCCCAGCAATTTCTCTACCGCCTACCGTCGCAAGTTTGGTCGTTGCCCTCGTGATGCGTTAAATGCCTGATGCTGGCTCCAGTCACAGCTGTTTTGGCTTTTCTCATAGTTAAGTTCGCTGTGGCGGCATCGGACCTCCTCATACACTCTTCGCACCGAAAGTAATTATCATTTCGTTTTTTTTGCTGCGCTGAGGATAGACATGCTGAACAATACGTACCTTTGTCACAAGCGGGTAAAATTTGCGCTGTGCGCAAGCGTTGGTTCCCTGATGTGTGGGGCAGTGGCCGCGATGCCGATCGATGCCGAGCAAACCCCTACGGCGTCGGAAGATGACAGCGTCGTTTGGGTTACTGCGCGCAAGATCAAAGAAGATCCCCAGCGCGTACCGCTCAGTTTGCGCGTGTTCGACAAACAAATGCTCGAAGACCGCCGTATCGATGATATTGCCCGGCTGATACGCGATGTGCCGAACACGGGCATGAGCGCACTGGGCGATGGGCGTTCCACGCACCTCTCCATGCGGGGCGTCGGTACGTTGGCGCAGCCGCTCGGGCACGATGATACCTCGGTAGTGACCTATATTGATGGCGTACCGCAGCCACTGTTTGGCTCTGACTTGCGTTTTCTCGACGTTGAGCGCATTGAAGTGCTGCGCGGACCGCAGGGCACCGTGTTTGGGCGCAATGCCCAGGCTGGAGCCATCAATATCATTACGCGTCAACCAGGCGATGACGCACAGCACACGCTGCGTGCGGAAGGCGCGCTGGATCGACGTTCCCAGAATCTCGGGCAGTTGACATTTTCCGGCCCGCTGCGTGACGACACGCTGAAAGGCAGTTTTTCTGCCGCCTATGCCGATCAGGGCGGTGACGTGCGCAATCAGGTCGGAGGATGGATGGGGCGAGAGCAGAACGGTGCAATGCGCACCACGCTGCTGGCAACGCCCGATGACATCACCCAACTGGTGCTGGCATTCAGCTATGGGCGCGATCGTCTGACCCCCTCCAATTTTGTGCTGCAAGGTACGCCGAACTTTCCCGCAGTGGCGCTGGATCCCAAAGGCTGGGCACATCGGGACACCGGTGCGCTGTCGCTGCCCGCCACTCGCGCGCTGAGCGCTCTGCAAGTGAGTTCGATTACCGCACTGAATCGCTATGATTTTGACAACCTGACCAACAATTCCGAAGCACTCACCTACGGAACCTGGTTTAACCAGCCCAGCGCAGCATTTCTACCTGCACTTGACTGGAGTACCTACGACGAAAAACAGCGTAGCTTCTATCAGGAACTGCGGCTGAGCAGCCTGGATAAGGCGCGGGTGGGGTGGGTCGGTGGCATTAACTACCTGCACGACGACTACCGTCTGATGAGCGATTACACCACGACCTCGATGTTGGCACCGAGCGGCGACAGTTCAATGATCAACGGGGTGCGCCATAACGATTATCAAACGGACAGCTACGCGCTGTTTGGCGAACTGACCTCTGCGCTGACGCAGAGTGAAAAATTGAAGGGCACGCTGGGGTTACGTTACACCCACGACAGCAAGGGCTATCACGCTCAGTTTCAAAACAATGGTCACCTCGGTAACGTTGCCGCCTTCGATCAGCAAGGAAGATTGCAATATGACATGGTGACCGGACGCGCCGCGCTACACTATCAGCTGACTCGTGATGCCATGCTGTATACCAG
>NZ_JAGFPF010000198.1:0-2534 GCF_025962695.1 Candidatus Symbiopectobacterium sp. NZEC135
ATCGGGCTGCTGCGCGTCGGCACCGCGCTCCAGCAGCAGGTGGACAATCGATTCCCGGTTGGCGCGTAGAGCGAAGATCAGCGGCGTGTCGCCATCCTCATCGGCGGCATTGATATCCGCGCCATGATCGAGCAGACGCTTGACGATCTCGCCTTTGAGTTCCGGATCGAAGCTGTGCTCTGCCTCCGTCTCTTCGTCATCGGGGTAGGTGTCGTAACTGTAGGCGCGTGCTATCGCCTCATGCAGGGCGGTGCGCCCTTGCGCATTCGCCTGACGGGTGTCAACGCCGTGCGCCAATAGCGCTTCTAGCCCGGCCAGGCTCCCGTACCCGGCGGCGCACATCAAAGGATAGTCGCCATCGGGATCGACCCAATGACAGTCGGCTCCGGCCGCTAACAGCAGCTCTACGGTTTCGCGGCGCGAGACTTTATCTACCCACCCCCAGTTGCTCAGTGCGCGGTGCAAGGCGGCGGAATTATCGAAGCCGCCGACGGCGTTAGGGTTTGCGCCACGCTCAAGGAAATAGCGCACCAGCGGCGTTTGGCATTTGGACACCGCCATCAGCAGCGGCGTCGCCTCGGTGCCGCTTCTCGCTTCAAGGTCCAGCAGCCCACGCCGTTCCAGCTCATCAAGGTACGGGGTCACGGTCGATTCCGCTCTGCCGCTCAGCCGGGTGCAGGCAAAATGGACGAACTGCTCTTGCTTGATACAGGTGCGGCGAGCCGGATCGGCACCGTGATCCAGCAGCAGGGTAAAGATGTCGAAGTAATCCTGCATGATAGCCCATTCAAGCGCACTGTTTTCTAACCGCATCACCCCGTTGCGATGATCGAACTCAGGCGTGAAGCGACGCTTCGCGGTACAGTTGGGATCGGCACCCGCCGTCAGCAGCATGTTGCACACGGCATAGGCGTATTCCGGTGTGATCTTATCACTGTTGCCACTCACACGATCCATCGAGTAGATCAGCAACGGTTGTTCAGCATAAACGATGCTATTGTTCTTGATCTCTCTGCCGATAATGCGATTCGGATCGTTACCGACGATCAGGCGCTTGACGGTTTCCAGCGCCACGCGGGAACCGATGGCGCGCTGTAGCGGGTCGCCAGAGATCTCGCTGGTAACATCAAGGGGTTCTGGCAGGTTATCGAGCAGCGGGCTGATATCCTCGCCGGCTTTGGCATATTCCAGGCAATAGGCGATCATATTGCCGTTGAAATGTTCGTCTCTGATCTCGGCATTCAGCGGCCACCCGATATCCAACAAGGTGCGCGCCAATGGAATAAAATACTCGGCATCGTACAGCGCAATGCACGCGGCAAGCGTGTGGGTGGTGCTCAGCGGCGCGTAGTCATGCGAGTTATAATTAAACGGCTCTGCGAGTGGCAATGACAGCCCTTTGCTGCGGTAGATCCCCTGTAAACGGCGCAGCACGGCGGAGACCTTGCTCAGGCGCATCCGTTCTCCGTTGGGGTTCTGGGTAAAGAGGTAAGAGAACACCGTGCCCTGTTTACAATCGATCCAGGTGAGATTGGCACCGCGCGTTGCCAGTAAATTGGCGGTCTCCATGTGGCCGAACCACACCGCCAGATAAAACGCTGACAGGCCGTGACATTCAATGGCTGCACCGCGCTCCAGCAGCCAGCTCAGCAGGGCCTGACTATGTTCCACGTTGTCAGGCCAACCGGTGACGATGTGCAGCGCGCTGATTTGAAAATGGGACCACGCCCCCGAGGTGTTGATATCGGCACCTTTGTCCAGCAGGGTGCCCAGCAGGGATAGTTTTTCATCCCGCCGCAGACCGGTTGCGGTGACGATATCGATAAACATGGTGTTGATATCGGGGGCATCATGCGGCAATTCGTCAATGATCTGCCGGATGGTTCGCGAATCATGGATCAGGATACTGAGGGGAAGCTCATGCCCTTGGCTCTGGTTCAACTCGAAAATCAGTTTTACCTGCTTTGGCCGGAAGTTTTTGCTGGTGAGATAATCGATGAGTTCCGCTTTCTCATCGTCAGGAATCGTGATCCCGGCTTGCAGCAGCCGGATAAAACCGGCGAAGTGTCCGCGTTTGAGTGCTTCCAGCCCGAGACCGGCATAATGGCAGCTGTCCAAATCCAGGTCGTGTTGCAGCCCGCCTTTTTCCAACTCATCCAGTACGCTGGTGAAGGTGGTAATACTGAGTTTATCCTGGGTGTTGTACAACGTAGCGTTGGTCAGTGCTGAATAGAGCGGCGTCGCCCATGGCTGCTCTGCCCGGTTGACGTCAGCGCCCAGGCGAATAAGCCAACGCAGACGCAGGGTATCAATGGTGATTTCTTCCTGACTCAGGTAGTAGGCAAGCACCGTTTTACCGCTGGCCCGGGTATCGATCGTGTTGAGATCCAAGCCCTGTTGCAGAAAGAACGCGACGTGTTTCTCTTTAAGATCCTTACGTCGCACCATATGGTGCAGCAGCGGTAAGCCATCGATATATTCTGGCAGGAAGATGCCGGAATCGAGAAACGCTTCAATCAGCGGCAAACAGAGTG
>NZ_JAGFPF010000199.1:0-2514 GCF_025962695.1 Candidatus Symbiopectobacterium sp. NZEC135
AATCATAAAAAGGAATTACGTGTTTGACAAAACCCCACGCTTTTTGCAATCCGGATTTATCATTACCGGAAGCATATAACTGATGATAGAAATCATCACTGTGTTTTTTGGAAAGATAGCCTATCAAAGGATGAGCATCGGTATTATTATTTTCGATTGGGGAACGTAGCGTAGTGATGCTGAAATTAAAATTATCGCTGTCGATTACTCGATCTGTCTCAACCACGTAATTTTTAGTAAAACCATTATCGAGCAGCCCGTTATTAATATACTTTCTGATATCACGATCGACACGGATAAGTCGATAGGAAAAGGTTGAATGACTCATCACCCTCTTCAACGCATAAATTCTCTCCTGATTATCTTTATTTACAGAAAACAGATCGGTGTCTTTTAACTTGACATCAAAATCAGTGATTCGGCAGACGCTGTGCACACAAGCGACGGGACGATCGGCGCGCATATAAAACTGCACGGGATTTATTTTTACATCTGATGATAAAATGAAATCCACTTCAGTTTTATCAATCGTACCAAAGGAAGAAAAAATAATATTCTCATCGAGTTTTTGAAAACTGTTCACTACCTCGCGAGTCAGTTTATTATATTCATCATCGAGTTTCTCTGGCGCTTTTTTGCAGGGTTTTACAAATTCATTCAAGTACAATTGCTTGGCTTGTTTTTCTTTTTTTTCACGCATTTGTTGCTTAGAGCGAATCCCATCGGCTAAATCAGGCAACCCTGGCAGCTCCGATGTAGGGCAATCAGCAATAATTTTATCAGCCAGTTTTCCTTTACTGAGCCAGGCATTGACAGCGGAGGTGTATCTTTCAAACTGATTGGTTAACGCCTGTTGTATAGCCATTACCTCTTTTCGATAATGAATATAATCCTCTACAGCTGCAACCTGTGTTCTGAATGAATGTCCACGGGTGACTGGCAGTTTCTTCTGGTTACTCGCGGGAATAATGAGAGAGGGAAGCAAAAAATAGCCAATATTATCCAGGCCGGCGCCCTGGTCGGTCACCATATCCCATAGCCCACTTCCGATTTGTAACGTTTCGTTGAGGGTGAATTTTTTCAAATCATGCGTTTTATCTAACAGGGCAGACCCTGCATAGAGATCGGCAAAAACCTGACTCCCCAGTGAAATTTTATCAATGTTCTTTTCTGACCATTTCAGCATGGGGATCTCTTTTTCTACATATAAATACCACATGCTATTAAATTCCCCCCAGCGGTCAGCAGGAATCTCTTGATAGTTCAGCAGGCCATCATTAAAGATCTGATTCAATCCTAGAATGTACTTAAGGCTGCTGACCGTAAAATAGGAGGGGTAGTCGTTAGATTTAATTTTATCCGCCAGATACTCTCCCGGATACATACCGAGAACCTGATTGAACATCCAGTGACTGATTACGGCCTGAGAAAATTCAGCAGAGATACTCTCCCCTCTTCTTCCACCGTAGAGATCGGTTTCCGCCAAAATATGTTTGGCAACGCTTATTTCTTTATTGGCTAGCGTTTTAACAGCATCACCGTCATCACCATAAATATATTCAGCCACCGCCGAGACCAAAACTTCTTTTTTGATTTGATTATTGACTACATTTTTATCCAGAAAATTATTCTTTTTCAAAAACCCGATAACACCCGATCTTATTTCATGGTTATTATCAGAATTTGAATGATCTTTTTCGTCTGGGTGCAGGTACGATTCGCTGATAAGGTTGGCACTTTGTAACGCGGGAGGAATATGTTCAAAATACCCGATATTTTCAATGTGATGATATTCTCCAATCGAATCATTGCCGGGTGCAGCGAGTGTACGCGTGCCTGCGGGCCAGTCCGTTGCGCCGCTCGACTGATGCGCTGCGTAGTGACGCAACGTTAATGTACCCGCTGTTGCACCCGCCAAAATACCTGCCCCCATGAGCCATCCGGCTTTCCCCTTCAGCCTTAAGGGCGGTGGTGAGAAAGGTGCCAACCCCTCATGACGCTGAGCGGAAATAGCCTCTGCCTGCTGTAATAATGAAGGCCCCATGACACTGAGCTCATCATTTTCTGCGGTCTTTTGGGTGTTTTTAATTGGACACCATGCCTTCAACCAACTCAGTAGGTTATGGCTAACACTGGCGCTGGTTTTTTTTAAATGTCTGGCATCAGCATCAGACGGTGAGGTTATTAAAACGAGATGGCTATTAACTGAATGATTTTTGTGATGTTGCTTTTTCTCTGCTTCAGCGTTGAGAGGCAAAACAGCATTGAGTAAAGGAGACGCGGTTGATATTACTGGCATGGTCTACTTTCCTTGTACGTTTATTAAAAAGAGGATAGTCACGCAGGGAGTTAACATTGATTTTCGCAACGGGTACAGGTTCTGAATTTACGACTCGATCATGCGGGTAAATATACGGCGCATTGTCACGTCAACACTCTATCGTCCTGTTCCTCACGGCTGATGGAACAAAAGCGATAATTCACGAATCAGGTTCCCCCTTATACCTATAGCAA